>NZ_JBQLIA010000011.1:0-110873 GCF_056034345.1 Marinococcus sp. LNSP9103-4
TAGGGCTTCTTTTTTCTTTCGATGGCACAACAAAGGCCTCCGAAATCCATTTTCGGAGGCCTTTGTCTACAATCTGAGTGCTGCCGTTACGACGGCAGCATTTTTTATAGGGGTGGACAATTGAGGTTAAACGCTTTACCATAGTCTCTCATAGTTAAAAAAAAGAGAGGTGGCAAAGATGGGTATTCTTCGTACGAACCGGGCCATTATTATCGCTTTTATGATAGGAACTTTTTCTATTGGTATGACTGAATACGTGATTACTGGTCTTGTCACTCAATTATCGAACGATTTAAATGTACCTGTTTCTCTTACTGGTCTTCTGCTCAGTGTGTACGCTATCAGTGTGGCAGTCTTTGGACCGATCTTTCGTATTACGACGATGAAGTTTCCGATCAAGCCGGTTTTGATTTCCTGTATGGCAGTCTTTGTACTAAGTAACGTACTGGCAGCAGTGGCCACTTCTTTTACTGTGCTTGTGGTAGCGCGCCTGATTTCAGCGGCGATTCACGCTCCGTTTTTCGGTCTCAGTCTTGCGATGGCCCACCATATTGTGGCCCCGTCGAAAAGAGGGCAGGCTATTGCTGCTGTGCAGGGCGGCTTAACTATATCGATTATGCTTGGGGTGCCGTTCGGATCTTATCTTGGCGGCGTGCTGGAATGGAGAATTGTATTTTGGATGATTGCTGTTCTTGGATTAATTACGCTAATTGGGCTTGTGCTGACCCTGCCAAATGAAAAGCCCACCGAAATACCAAAAGTGAAATATGAACTGGGCGTCTTTAAAGAAAAGACATTTCTTATGACGCTTGCCATCGTTATTCTCGGCTATTCCGGTGTTTTTACCACCTATGTGTTTAAAGAACCGATTCTGCGTGAAATCGGCGGTGTGGATGTCATAGGGGTGACATTCGCGCTATTTGCGTTTGGCACTGGGGCTGTCGCCGGGAATTTTCTTTCGAGCCGTATCCCGCTTAATCATTTAACGAGCAGGCTGCGTATTGCGTTTTTGCTTTTGACACTCATTTTGGTTTTCTTTATACCAATGATCAGCGTCATCGGCACGTTATTTATCGCAAGCTTTTTACTTGGAATGTTTGCGTTTGGCACGGTGCCACTGTTAAATGCCAAGCTGCTGATTACCGGGCAGCATGCCCCTTCTCTAGCCGGCACAATAGCTGCAGCCGCCTTTAACCTGGCGAATGCGCTCGGAGCTACTCTGGGAACAATTGTACTGAACTCGGGAGCAACGTTTTTTGTGCTGACACTCTGTGGGGCAGCGCTCTCTGTCATCGGTATTCTGCTTACAGTACTGCTTCACCGGATGGAAAGCAGGAAGGCAGCTGAATCTTCTAATGCAGCGTGAACATTTGAATTAAAGTGATAGGGCTGTCTACGGGGAAACCCGGGAAAGCTCTTTTGTATTGATTCTGGCCACTCCATTTGTTAAAAAAATAAAGGTTAAAAATGAAGAATATGCCGACTTATATCCGACTTTTTCAGAGTAGAACCTTTTAATGAAGTGTCATATCAATCTTTTTTCCCAAAGTGATATTATTTATTATGTATTTAAAAAGATATTAAATTTTATTTACCTAATTAATGTATAAAATATTACTTTTATTAAAATGAGATTACAAATGTCCTAATGTCGTTGTTTAACCACGCTGGGTCAGATATACTCGGTCATGTTGAGTCGCTGATTCAACGCACATAAAAAATCTTTAAACTACTTAATGGAGGTGCAGTTTCACTCCGTCGTGACCAGCCGTTGTTGCTCCAGTCGTGTGGCAAAAAGGCAAGTAAATATATAAGAAAAATAAACAATACCTACTTAATCAAGTTTCGGTGATGGGTACTTCGACGAGTGAACGTTATAATGAAAAAATATCTTTTTGGAACAGCAATTACAGCAGGAGTTCTATTTGGTGCCCCGCAGGCAGCAGATGCATCAATCGATGATCACGGATCCTTATCTTACGGTGACACTAATTCCTCGGTAAACGATTTACAGGAAACCTTAAAGGATGAAGGGTATTTCCACGGATATACCGGCTCAAGGTTCGGTCCAAGAACGTTGAGCGCAGTAAAAGAATATCAATCCGACCACGGCATTTCTTCTCCGGCTGGCAGTTATTACGGCGTAGCCGGCCCATCGACGCAGGATTCTTTAATGGGATCAGGCTCTTCGGAACAGGTAGCGGGAGTATCTACAAGCAGCAGCTCCGGTATTACGAGTACGGCTAAGCAATACATCGGGTCACCTTATGTATGGGGCGGCGAGTCTCCAGGTGGATTTGACTGCAGTGGATTTATTAACTACGTATACGAGCAGCACGGTGAAAGCATACCGAGGACCGTTTCGGGCATGTATAGTGCAAGCTCGAAAGTTTCCAGCCCTTCTCCAGGAGATGTTGTGTTCTTTAACACGAGAGGCGGAGCTTCTCACGCGGGTATTTACGTAGGGAACAATGAATTTGTTCATTCCGGTTCTTCTACAGGCGTAACTACTTCGAGTCTTGACAGCTCTTATTGGGGCCCACGTTACATGGGAGCCGGCCAGCTTTAAAGTAAGAATAAAAACAGGCATGACGCTTATTAAAGGTTCATGCCTGTTTTTTGTATTAGAATACATTCATTATAATAAATCCTCCAACTCCAGCGAGTACCCCGTAAAGAATAGCCGGACCAAGCGTTTTACGGATGACGCTGCCTTCTTTTCCCTCCATGCCGACCACTGCACATGCAGCGACCACGTTGTGAATACAAATCATGTTTCCGGCACCGGAGCCTACAAGCTGTGCCCCCAGTACGACACTGGCATCTACTCCAGTAGCATTGGCGATACTGTATTGTACAGGAGAGAACGTGAGAGTTGAAACGGTGGCGCTTCCAGTAATAAATGATCCAAGTTCCCCGAGAAATGGGGCGACAAGAATCCACATTGGACCGAAAGCGGCTGCCATACCGGCTGCGATATATTCCGGCATACTGGTAATATCGCTGGTGTTGATTCCGGAATTACTGAACACATGCACCATTACAAGCGTGGCAAATAAAGTAATTCCGGTAATTTTGATAGTGGAAAGAGCTTCTTTTGAAGAAGCTGTGAAATTTTTGAATGAACGCCTTTGAATCAGTACTGCAAGCAGTGCCGTAATAGTAAGAATGGTTCCGGGAGAATACAGCAGCTCCCAATTGGAAGTTACCCCTTCAACCCCTAAAATGTTAGTCCAGGAAAGGTCAAGAACGGTAGTCGTAAACTCCCGCAGCCATGGGACAATTCTTGTTAAAAGGAGGAGGGCTACCACGATCAGGTACGGAGACCAGGCAGTAAGAAGGCTCATGTCGGATCTTTTAGTATCAATCTTGAAATCGTCCTGCAGGGCATCTGTCCAGATGTCTTTTGGAAGCAGAATCCCTTTTTTAGCGGTGAATGCTGCTGCAGCGAGTCCGGTGAGCGCTCCCAAAATAGCAACAAACTCCGGGCCAAACAGGAACGCATATAATAATGCTGACGACGTGTATACAGCTCCGACCATCAAGGTCCATGGAAGCATCGGCCAAGCATCCTTCAATCCTCTGCCTTTCCCAAAAAACAGGGTTAGTACCACGATTAGAATAAACGGTATAAAGGTGCCGCCGAACAAATCAATTAATGTAACTGTAATACCAACTTCCTGGAAAAAGGCAGGGCCCGCTGCATCAAGCGTGCTGAGACCTACAATGACGGGCGTGCCGACGGCACCAAAAGCAACAGCTGAACTGTCCGCTATAAGCGCTGTAGATACGGCAGCAAGCGGCTTAAAGCCCAGGGCAAGCATCAACGGAGCGGTAATCATTGCCGGAGTGCCGAAGCCGGCAGCCCCTTCAAGAAGGGAGCCAAACAGAAAAGCTACAATGATCAGCTGCACCCGCATATCCTTTGAAATACTTTGAAATCCCTGGTTAATACGGTCTACAGCTCCGTTTTTCCGAAGTGTATTCAGCAGTACGAGCGCTCCAAATAAAATAAGCAGAATGGTTAATGTTTTATGGGCACCCTGCAGAATAGAAGAAAGAATAACCTGGCCCCCCATACCCCAGACGGTAACGGCAAGCAGGAGCACAATAATAGAACTGAGAGTCATTCCTTTAATGGCAGGCATGCGAAGCAAAACGAGAAAAATAAATGGAAAAATGACAGCGCTTAAGGCAACGAGCATCAACATAAACTTGTCTCCTTTAAGTGGGGAAAGTTAAAATAAAAAATGAATTCTTCGTTTTGCAGATATGGTCATCAGATGTATTAATTTTATATTAAACGCTTTCATCAATGGATGCAATAGGAGATCCTGACTTAGGAGAGGTGTAGAATTTTTTGTCGTTTTTCAGACATAAATCAGACAATATACTGTCATAGTCGCGATTAAAAATTGATAAAAAAGGGATGAAGCTTGACCGTTTCATATGATGAATAATATTCATTTTACTTGAGGATAAATTTAACATTTTTATTGCTGAGGGATAGAATTATTAGTACATTGATATAAGATGAAAAAATTATTCATACCAACGGTTGCCGGGGAGAGATGCTTTCTTGTCTTTTTTGCCATTAATTATGCTCGAAATAATGCTTCCAATCTTTATTTTACTGCTGCTCGGAGCAGTACTTCATCGAATATACGATTTTCATCTCAATACGTTGTCGAGGCTGTTAACGGGACTGTTTCTCCCGGTCGTTATTTTTACAAATATTTCAGCGATGGAGGTGGATTCGTCTGTATTGCTTGAAGTTGGTGCCTTTCTGCTGATCCAGTTTTGCCTGCTGGCTCTGCTTGCCGGCGTGTGTGCAAGGTTGTTTGGTATGGATGCGAAGCTTACCGCAACATTTAAAAACAGTGTAGTACTTATGAATTCAGGAAACTTCGGGCTGCCGGTCAGCCAGCTGGTATTTGCTTCTAACCCGCTTGGGGTATCGATCCAGATTATTGTACTGATGTTTCAAAACTTTTTAACATTTACATATGGAGTTTTTACTTCTGCAACCACACAGAAAACAGGAATAAAGGAAAATCTGGCCCCGTTATTTAAAACGCCCACGATTTATGCCTTAGCGCTTGGTCTTGTATTTTACATATTTAATCTTTCACTGCCAAAAGCAGCAGAGCAGGTGTTAAATCAGATTGCTGCCGGATTCACGGCCCTCGCGCTTCTTGTCCTGGGAGCACAGATTGCATATCCGAAGCTGAAGCATTTATCCCCGGTTTTCTTTTTTACTATCGGCCTTCGATTAGTGGGGGCCCCGCTTATCGCTTTAGGAATTATTTGGCTGCTGCAGCTTGAAGGAACGCTTGCCCAGGCGTTATTTATTGCAAGCTCGTTTCCCATGTCCAGAAACAGCGCACTGTTTGCGCTCGAATACGATAATTATCCGGAATATGCCGCCCAAAGCGTGCTTATTTCTACAATCCTTGGAGGACTGACGGTTTCCATTGTCATCTTTTTATCGCAGGTATGGTTTGGGTAAAATGGTAAAACGGTCATGAACACTAAAAATAGGAATCCCCCGCTCAGCAGTGAGCGGGGGATTCCTTTAACTGCACATCGTCTCTCTACGTACCACAGTAAGTTCGGTACGGTACAAGCGTGGGAGCCGGAGGTGCCGTATATTTTTCCTGCTCCCTGGTGTGGGCATAAGGCTCTGAAAGTACATCCATAAGCTGATTCATGAGAGTGTAATCTCCATTTTTTTCGGCAGCTTCAAGTGCTTCTTCCACATGATGATTCCGCGGAATTACCGCCGGGTTGTGGTCACGCATCAGCTGGCGGACAGCATCTTTAGATTCGTTTTGTCGACCTAGACGCTCCAGCCATTGTACCTGCCAGAAAGTAAATCTGCTGCCTGTAAACAGCCCGGAGTCGTCCAGCTTGTTAAAGGTGAGGGCCCGGAAGGTATTCGTGTAATCTGCTTCGTATTCCTGCATAAGGTTGAGCAGGTCTGTAATAAGTGCTTCGTCTTCCGTTTCTTCTGTGAAAAGCCCGAGTTTTGCACGCATACCCTGAAGCCAGTACTCATTAAACTGTTGAGGGAAACGGGAAATTTCTGCCTGCGCGAGCTCGACGGCTTTTTCCTGGTTTTCGTCAATTAGCGGCACGAGGGCTTCGGCAAAACGGGAAAGGTTCCACTCTGCCATAATCGGCTGTCGTCCGTAAGCGTAGCGGCCACGCGCATCAATGGAACTGAATACGGTCTTCGGGTCATAGCTGTTCATAAACGCGCATGGACCATAATCGATGGTTTCTCCGCTGAGTGCCATATTATCGCTGTTCATTACCCCGTGAATGAAACCGGCAAGCTGCCATTTGGCAATCAAGGAAGCCTGGCGTGTAACAACTTCCCGGAGCAGCATCAGGTACGGATGTTCCGTTTCCCTGACTTCTGGATAGTGCCGGCTGATCGTATAGTCGGCAAGGGCCTTTAGATCATTCATCGATCCGCGGTTTAAAGCATATTCAAACGTGCCAACGCGCAGATGACTGGAGGCCGTGCGTGTTAATACCGCTCCGGTCAGTACACTTTCGCGAAAGACAGGCTCACCAGTTTTAACAACGGCGAGGCTCCGGGTGGTCGGTATGCCAAGCGCATGCATGGCTTCACTGATAATATATTCGCGAAGCATTGGACCGAGAGCGGCTCGTCCATCACCGCCGCGTGAATAAGGTGTGCGGCCGGATCCTTTCAACTGAATGTCGACTCTGCGTCCATCCGGCGTTATTTGTTCTCCGTGAAGCAGGGCACGCCCGTCCCCAAGCATCGTAAAATGGCCAAACTGATGACCGGCGTAAGCCTGGGCAAGCGGGAATCCGTTTTCCGGCGTTTCGCTGCCTGCAAGTACCTGTACGCCTTTCTCCTCTTTTAATGCCTCACTGTCGAGACCGAGAGAGTCAGCAAGCTGTTCGTTTAGTACAATCAGCTCCGGGTTCTGAGCCGGGGCAGGGATGATTTTGGAGAAAAAGGTGTGCGGAAGGGAGGCATAGCTGTGTTCAAGCTGCCAGCCCGCTTGTTTTACAGTATTTTTGTCAGCCATAAAGACTCCTTTAAAATATATTTTTAAAACGCAGCAAGCTATATCGGAAAATCATTATTTATAAAATGTACATTTTCATTATACAGGCCTGCGTCGGGGTTCTTCAAATTTAAAGATGCGAATTATATACATGTAAAAAACGCTTCCTGCGTTCAGCAGAAAGCGCGAATATTTGATTATCTTAATCAGAAATGATTATACGTCTTTATGATGGAACGGACATTTGCCTTCTATTGGCTTAATGTCGTCTCCAATGAAAAACTGCTTCCACTCGTTGTGCGTCGGATCGCCAAAATGGCTGATATCCGGGTGGGTTGGAAGGTTATCCCACTTTTCCACGCGCGACCGCACCTTCTCTCTCGACATGATGCCGCCTTTTTCTGTGCCTTCGAGACCTTCAAAAATAGCCCGGGGCTGAAAGCCGAGAATCAAACTGTTTCCCAGATCTCTCGTTTTCCGATGTTTATAGGCCGGGGCGTTACCGAAAACAAAAACAGGCTCGCCGGCAAAATGGTAATCCCACAGAAAATGATCAGGATCCTTTGGCTTGTCTCCCGGCCAGTTGTACCGGTCCTGTTCATGCAGATGCTGCAGAACGTCCCAGAAATAAGAACGATAATAATCGACGGACTGCTCGCGTATTTCCGGCTCGACGAAAAGGAAAAGACCGTGCCGGGTAAAGGGCGGTTCATTCATTAAATGCAGAAAGCTTTCAAGCACGCCGCCAAGGTGATCCCACTGATCATGAGTAATATAAGAGTAGCGGAGCTCTCCTTTTCGCTGAGCTTTCATACCGAAAAAGCAGGGGAACTCCGGGTTGGTTACAACACGCTTAAAGGTCTGGTACTCCTCCTGCAGCCAGGAGGGAAGCTCGTGGGACGTTTCCATGTCTTCTTTCGTCAGCAGGTAAGGGCTGTTCGTTTTTAACATACTGCTGCTCCTTTCATTCAAAAATCAAGGGCGCCTGCCTGGTTTAAAAAAGCTTTCAGCCAATGCAGTATCATTGCCGGCTGAAAGCTTATATAAAAAGGTTTAGCTGTTACTGTTTTCTACGGCATTGGTAAGCGTATTGAATTCCTCGTCGCTGAGTTTGATGCCGGCTGCAGCGATATTATCTTCAAGGTGGCTTACTGTGGACGTTCCGGGAATTGGCAGGATAACGTCAGAGCGCTTCAACAGCCACGCAAGCGCAAGCTGAGCTGGTTTCGCATTGTGTTCCTCTGCCAGCTGAGCCAACGGTCCGCCTTCCTGGGCCAGTTCCCCAGTAGCAAGAGGGAACCATGGGATAAAGGCAATATTATTATCAGTACAATAGTCGAGCATTTCTTCGGATTCACGATTGGCCAGGTTATAGCGGTTTTGCACAGAAGCAATGGAAGTTACCTTTTGCGCTTCTTTAAATTGCTCTGTATTCACTTCACTGAGTCCAATGTTACGGATTTTTCCTTCCTCCTGCATTTTTTTCAGCTCGCCTACCTGATCTGCAATCGGCACTTCAGGGTCTACCCGGTGCAGCTGCATAAGGTCGATGCGTTCAAGACCAAGATCCATCAGGTTCAGCTCCACCTGCTGGCGCAGGTATTCCGGACGTCCCACAGGGCGCCAGTCATTTGGGCCTGCACGGGTGAGGCCGACCTTTGTCGCGATCGTCATGTCATCATTATACGGATGAAGAGATTCTTTAATGAGGCGGTTCGCCGTGAACGGGCCATAGGCATCTGCCGTATCAATAAAGTTCACTCCGAGCTCTGATGCCCGGCGGAGCACACGGACGGCTTCATCAGGATTGGATGGTTCCTTCCATACTCCTTCACCTGTCAGCTGCATGGCGCCGTATCCTAGACGGTTTACTTCTATATCGCCGCCGATCCGGAACGTGCCGGCCTGATCTGCGGTAATGTCTGAATTACTCATATATGATCCTCCTTCGATGAAAACAAAAGTTTGTACACCTTAATCATCATACCCGCGCCGGGGTCTTTTTAATCAAATGCTTTTCCTCAGAAGAATAACAGCTGAAGGGAGATGCATTTATATTAAAAAAGATGAGAGAAAGGTAGTTTTCGAGCGGGCTCGTAAAGGTATAGAACAGAAGACGCATGAAATTATTCTCAGATTTAAATAGTAATATTCAACATAGAAGGGCGTGTAACGGATGAATTCTTCATGGATTGAAATTAACGTAAAGGCTGTACGAAACAATATTCATCAAATTAAAAACCGGATGCCGGATAAATTTTTTGCAGGCATCGTTAAAAGCAATGCCTACGGCCATGGACTGGTGCCCATGGCCAAGTACATTGAAAACGAAGTTAATTATTTAGCGGTAGGGGTGGAGGAAGAAGGCGTTGAACTGCGAAAAAACGGCGTGAAGGCTCCCATATTAATTTTAGGCCCTTATTTCAGTGCAGAAAGTGTAATCGATTACAATCTGACGCCAACCGTGGATACGATTGAAAAAATGAAAAAATTAGATGAAGCGGCAGGGAAGAAAAACGTGGGGGCACATCCCTTCCACTTAAAAATCAATATTTCTTTAAACCGTTTCGGTCTGGATGAAAAGGATTTAAACTCATTTCTGGAGGTTTACCAGGCATTAAAGTCAGTAAAAATGGAAGGCGTTTACTCTCATTTTGCCGCAAACAGGCATGCAGAAAAGATTATTTCCCAGAGTGACCGCTTAAAGCAGTGTATAGAAATCATAACAAAAATTTATCAAATCCATCCGGAGTATGTGCACATGGCTAACAGCGCGATAGCTGTTAAACATCCGGACCTTGGCTTTAATATGATACGTATTGGCAATGCCATGTTCGGGCAGGCGGCGAGCAGAAATGGTCTGCGTTTTGAAGAAACGTTTGAGCTGAAAACACCTCTTCTTGAAACGAGGGAAATTGAAGCAGGGAGCACAGCGGGCTACGGAGACACAAAGCCGTTGGGTGAACCAATGACTGTTGGTCTTATTCCGCTCGGAGAAGCCCACGGCTTTAACTTTGCCCGTGAGAAACAGTCCGATACGTTAAAAAAGCTCGCCTTTAATATTCTGCGGGATGTGCGTTCCTATGTCCGTCCCCCGGCGAAAATATTTTGGGGAGAAGAGCCGGTTTCGATAGTAGGGAAACCGAGTTCGCAGTTTTCACTGGTGGATGTGACAGGGAAATCAGTCAGCGAAGGAGATGCTTTAACGGCAAGAGTTTCGATCATGAATGTGCAGGAATCCATTGAACGGAAGTATATAGAATAACAGCAAAAAACGACCCGCAGCCTCCTTTGATTGGAGACCGCGGGCCGTTTTTTTTATGAATTAATAAGCTGCTCAAGCACAGAAGCATTTTCCGCTAGTCCATCGGAAGGCCAGCTTCTTCCCTCGAGGAGGCCAAGGGAGAGCGATTGCATACCGGTAATGTAGTAGTTATCGGAGATTGTTTCACTGTAGGATTCTCCGTTTGTCAATTCAATAGAGACTTTGCACGGTTGTTCTGTCGGCACAAACGCCTGGTGGGCCCGAAGCACACCTTTCGTTCCAACCACCTCGTATTCGTTTCGGAGGGCCGCATTCATACCGGAGTCGAAATGGGCCAGCCTGCCGTCCGGAAATGTAAGAATTCCTGCAGCTGCCCAGTCACTGCGTTCGTTTTCATGAAATGAATAAAAAGCTTTCGCGTGCTCTGGTTCCCCCATAACCTGACGAATGGCATGAATGCAGTAGCAGCCGACATCATACAGACTTCCACCCCCTTCAGCCTGCGAGTGAAGCCGAATGTTGCCCTCGATATGCTGCAGCGGGAAGGTAAACGATGAGCGCATCGTCACTACGTCTCCGATCGCATTACCTGCAAGCATTTTTTGTACAAGCTGGTGCTGAGGGTGGAACCGGTACATGAATGCTTCCATAAACTGAACGCCGTTTTCTTCGCAGGCATTTTTTATTTCTCCGGCCTCTGCCTGAGTCAGTGCTGCCGGCTTTTCGCATAATACATGCTTCTGCTTTCTGGCAGCTTTGATGCTCCATTCCTTGTGGAGATGGTTGGGAAGAGGAATGTAGACCGCATCGATGTCCGGGTCTTCAAGCAGATCATCGTAGCTTTGGTACACCTTCGGAATATCAAAAGCTTCGGCGAGTTCCCCGGCTTTGCCGCTGCTGCTTGCGATCGCATACGCTTCGGCATTTTCTGTATGCTCCAGTGCAGGCAGCACCTTTCTTCTGGCGATATCGGCTGTACCTAAAATTCCCCATCGAATAGTTTTCATCAAAAAGCCTCCTAATTAATTACAAAATGCAGTCTCGTTCCCACATTGTACACTATTATGATAGAAGCTGCCTGTCATTCAGAATAAGCGGGTGTCCGAGCGATTAAAAAATTCCCTGCAATAGAAGAGCCACTGCCAGGAAAAAGCCGCACAGAACGGTACTTTTAATCGATGCCCCCATGAGCGGACCATAAGATTCAGAAGGGTTGGTATCTTCAAGGGCGGCATACGCCTTTGCGAGCGGCCACGCAGAAATAACGGCAATCAGAGCGTACCAGGGGAGCGCCCCGACGAAAATACCTAAGGGAATCGTAAGCATCGCAAGCAGGGTAAAGGCTTTCGAGAGAAGCAGTCCTTTCTTTTCCCCGAGTACGACGACGAGCGTATTTTTTCCGGAGTCACGGTCAGCACGCCAATGAAGAAAATGATGATTGTAAAGGACCATCGTAGTTAATATGCCGATCGGCAGAGAGAGAAAAAAGGCCCGAACGTCGAAAAATCCCGTCTGCACGTAGTAGCTTCCCATCACGGGAAGCACCCCGAACGAAAGCAGGATGGCGACTTCGCCGTATCCCTTGCCCCGGTAACCGAATTTGAAGGGTGGTGCTACATAAAAATAAGCAAGCAGCCCGCCGGCGGCAGCCAGTATCAAAAGCGGCCATCCTTTGGCAATACTCAAAATGACACCGCATAAAAGAGCGAGGGCCAAAAACATCCATGTAACAGACGCGAATGTTTTTTCAGAGACCCGGCCTCCTGTCAGCATGCCGGAATTGGTGGAAACGTCGTTTGCCGTATCCTGTGCCTTTGTATCAACACCGTTACGGTAGTCCCACAAATCGTTCACCATGTTGGAAAACAAGTGGGCGCTGAATGCCCCGATCAGTGTAATAATAAACCAAAGCGGCTCAAAGACCCCGTTCCATGCGAAAGCACCAAGTGCCCCTAACAGGACAGGCATTAGCATGACGGACAAAAAGCTTGCCCGAGCGGCCTCCAGCCAAAAAGAAATTGTTTGTTTCATAAGCAACGTCCTTTCCATATGAAATAAGCATAAAGAAATGAAATAAAACTGCTTATGAATTATATCAAAAAGAAAAGCCGAACACCTGATTAGTGTTTTAGGGACACGTGAACAGGCGTATGAAAGTAAAAAAAGGATTATTAATTAAAAGCCTCTTCCACAAACGAGATCCACGCCTGGGCGGCCTGCGTCTGATAGCTTTGCTTCCGCCAGATAAGCGCCAGCCGCCAGTGCAGTAATTCATCGTCTACTGCTAGCACGGAAACATTGCTGGTATTTGCTTTATGGACAACTGTTTCGGGAAGGAGGGCGACGCCGAGGCCCGCCATGGCACTCTCAAATAAAAAGTCCCACTGGGAGCTTTCGTAAAGAATTTCGGGTTCAAAGCCGGCCTGGATGCATGACTCCATGACCCGGTCGTACAGAGCAAATCCCTGTTGAAACATTAAAAAGGGTTCATACTTTAAATCCTTCATTTGTATGCTTTCGCGGCCGGCAAGCGGATGATCCGCCGAAGTGACGGCAAGAATTTTCCGGTCGATGATCTGTCGGACCTCAAACTGTTCTTCATCGACTGGAAGAATGGCTACACCGACATCGATATTTCCTTCGAGCAGAGACTGCTCCATAATTTTCGCCCCTTCTTCGACAATGTGCATGCCGGCTTCCGGATAGGCTCTGCGGAAGTCGGCAATAATTTCGGGGAAAAAGCTGGAGCCAATGACGGGCGGGAGCCCGAACGTAAAGCTGCCTTTTTTATGCAGCTTAATTTCTTCTGCTTCCTGCCACAAATCCTCTGCGCTGCGGAGTACCTTCCGGGCATGCTGGCGGATAATTTCGCCTTCTTTTGTAACGAAAAGGTGACGGGTGGAGCGGTCGAGCAGGCGGAGACCGATTTCTTCTTCAAGCTGATGAATTGTTTTGCTTAAAGCGGGCTGTGAAATGTGCAGCTTCTCGCTGGCCCGGGAGAAGCTTAGCTCCTTGCAGACTTCGAGGAAAAAACGAAGCTGTTTGATATCCATGCGTCACCTCTTATTCCATTTAGTAATAAATTTATATTATTTATCTATTTTACTTATGAAAGCGCTATTAGTAAAGTGGAGTTACCAATTAAAGGACTGAAAGGGGTTTATACAATGACGAAGATACAGACATCTTTTGAAGAGAGCGTTGCCCGCATTCAGGACGGTGCTACGCTGATTGTCGGAGGATTCGGCCTTTGCGGTATTCCGGAAAAAGCCATTCAGGCGCTGGCTGAAAAGGGAACGAAGAATTTAACAGTAGTTAGTAATAACTGCGGTGTCAACGACTGGGGGCTTGGACTGCTACTGGAAAATAAACAGATTAATAAAATGGTGGCCTCCTACGTAGGAGAAAATAAAATTTTTGAAGAGCAGTACTTAAACGGGGAACTCGAGGTGGAACTTGTGCCCCAGGGAACGCTTGCAGAGCGTATCCGGGCAGGCGGCGCTGGTATTCCCGGCTTTTACACGCCGACCGGGGTAGGAACTCCGATCGCTGAAGGCAAAGAGCATAAGGTTATCGGCGGCAGGCAGTGCATTCTTGAAGAAGCTATTCAGGGGGATGCGGCTCTTGTCAAAGCATGGAAGGGCGATGCCTATGGAAACCTCATTTACCGAAAAACAGCCCGTAATTTTAATCCGCTGGCGGCAGCGGCAGGGAAATTCACTATCGCAGAGGTGGAAGAGCTGGTTGACGTCGGTGAACTAGACCCGGACTTTATCCATACGCCGAGCCTGTACGTTCAGCATCTGCTTGTCGGAGCATCGTATGAAAAACGTATCGAACGAAAAACGGTCCAGCAGGCATAAAAGGAGGAGGAAAAGAATGAGTAGTCAAAGAGAAAACATTATACAACGGGCAGTAAAGGAAATCGAAGACGGCACGATCGTAAATCTGGGCATTGGCATGCCGACCATGATTGCCAACTACATTCCGGCAGAGAAAAATATATTTCTTCACTCCGAAAATGGCCTGCTTGGCATCGGACCGTATCCGGAGGAGGAAGACGTGGATGCGGATCTGATTAATGCCGGGAAAGAAACCGTAACAGTCAAACAGGGAGGCTCTTTTTTTGATAACGCGGAATCCTTTGCTATGATCCGCGGCGGTCATATTGATCTCGCGATTCTCGGGGGCATGGAGGTTTCTGCGCAGGGAGATCTTGCAAACTGGATGATCCCGGGAAAAATGGTTAAAGGCATGGGCGGTGCCATGGATATCGTGCAGGGAGCGCAAAAAGTAGTTATCATCATGACTCATACGAACAAAGAAGGAGAATCAAAAATCCGATCAGAATGTGCTCTCCCGCTGACCGGCGAAAAAGTAGTGGACCGGTTGATTACAGATATGGCGGTTTTTGATTTTACGCCATCGGGCATGGTTCTGAGAGAAGTATTGAACGGAGCAGATGTAAAAACAGTAGAGCAGTATACAGAAGCTTCTTTTACAATTGATGAAGCTCTGATAGACCGGGAGGGGAAACAATGAAGATGGAAGAGGTTCTGCTTGGAGGAGCGGTACGGACTCCGGTGGGCGGCTTTATGGGCAGCTTAAAGGACGTACCGGCTGTAGATCTGGGGGCACTTGTGATTGAAGAAGCACTTGAGCGTGCCGGTGTCCCGAAGGAAGAAGTAGATGAAGTCATTATGGGGAACGTGCTGCAGGCAGGTCTTGGGCAGAACCCGGCAAGGCTGGCTTCTTTAAAGGCCGGTCTTTCTGAAAATGTACCTGCTATGACCATTAACAAAGTGTGCGGATCCGGCTTGAAGGCCGTCCATCTGGCGGCTCAGGCCGTGCTGGCCGGCGATGCGGAAATCGTCGTTGCTGGTGGAATGGAAAACATGAGTCGGGCTCCGTACCTGCAGATGAACGCGCGCAGCGGCTTTGGCATGGGAGACCAGAAGCTGGTTGACAGCATGCTTCACGACGGTCTGATGTGTGCAGTGGAAAACTATCATATGGGTGTGACAGCCGAAAACATCAATCACGAATACGGCTTTACACGCGAGGAACAGGATTCGTTCGCCGCAGCCAGTCAGCAGAAGGCAGCAGCAGCGAGAGATAATGGGCTGTTCAAAGAAGAAATCGTGGCCGTCCATGTGCCTCAGCGAAAAGGAGATCCCATCGAGATAGTGGATGATGAACATATCCGAAGTGACACAACGGTGGAAAAGCTGAAAAAATTAAAGCCGGCGTTTCAAAAGGATGGAAGCGTGACCGCAGGCAACGCCTCCGGGATTAATGACGGGGCAGCAGCGGTTATTGTCATGAGTGAGAAGAAAGCGAAGGAGCTGGACATTACAGGGATGGCTCGTATTGCCGGCAACGCTAGTGCTGCCGTGGATCCGAGCGTGATGGGGCTGGGTCCGGTCCCGGCCATCCGAAAAGCTTTAGATAAAGCTTCCACTCCGATGGAAGATATCGATCTGATTGAAGCAAACGAAGCGTTTGCCGCCCAGTCACTAGCTGTGCAAAGAGACTTGAATATCGATTCGGAGAAGCTGAATGTAAACGGGGGAGCAATCGCGTTAGGGCATCCGATTGGGGCAAGCGGCACAAGGGTTTTCGTGACCCTGCTCCATCAGATGAAGCGCCAGCAGGCGGATACAGGTCTGGCGGCGTTATGTATCGGAGGCGGCCAGGGCGTTGCCACCGTCGTGAAAAGAGTTTAAATAAAAACGTTAATATGAACAAATATAAAACATCTCCGGGCCGGCGCATACTGATCGGCTGCAGGGGATGTTTTTTCAATAAAAGTCCCGCGACTATTGAAAAAATTCGCAGGACCGTTACCATTTAATCAGAAACGTCAACCGCGATAACGGGGTGGAAAAGATGAAACATTTAGAAGGGCTGGAGCATATTTACGACATATTATTTGGCAGTCTGCACCATTGTGTCGTCATTGTCGATGAGCAGGGAGTCATCACGTATATGAATGAATGCTACTATGATTTTCTCGGCACAAGTAGCGCAATAGCGGTCGGACGCCATGTAACCGAGGTGATTGAAAATACACGCATGCATATCGTAGCGGCTTCGGGAGAAGCAGAGAAAGCAAACATGCAATACATTAGAGGTAATTATATGATTGCCGACCGCGTACCTTTATATGATGATGGCCGTATTATTGGAGCTCTGGGACTTGTCATGTTCCGGGACAGAAAAGAATGGGCGGAGATGAATCAGCATATTAAAACATTAATGCTGGAACTCGAATCCTATCAAAAGCAGGTGGAGCAGCTGAATGGCACATCTTATTCCCTGCACGATGCGCTCAGCGTGTCCCCGGAAATGGAAGAAGTAAAAAGAAACGTGCGTAAGGTAGCCTCAAGCGACGTATCCGTTCTTTTGCGCGGGGAGACGGGGACCGGCAAAGAATTATTTGCCCAGGGTCTGCACAAGCTGAGCGAAAGAAGCACAAAGCCCTTTGTGAAAGTGAATTGTGCTGCCATACCGGGTGATCTGCTTGAGTCGGAGCTGTTTGGCTATGAGGAAGGAGCTT
The DNA here is from genome assembly GCF_056034345.1 of Marinococcus sp. LNSP9103-4. Classification (NCBI taxonomy): domain Bacteria; kingdom Bacillati; phylum Bacillota; class Bacilli; order Caryophanales; family Bacillaceae; genus Marinococcus; species Marinococcus sp. LNSP9103-4. The sequence goes on from NZ_JBQLIA010000011.1 coordinate 16,874, forward strand.
TTACCGGTGCCAAAAAAGGAGGCAAGCCGGGGAAATTCCAGCAGGCTGACCAGGGGACCATTTTTCTGGACGAGATAGGGGATATGCCGTTGAATACCCAGGTGAAAATTCTTCGTGTGCTTCAGGAGGGAGAGCTTGAGCCGCTTGGTGCACAAGGGCCACGGCAGGTGGACGTGCGGGTGGTTGCTGCAACCAATCAGCCGCTCGAACAGCTGATAGAAAGGCAGCAGTTCCGGGAGGATTTGTACTACCGGATTAATGTTATTTCAATTACGGTGCCTGCTCTGCGTGACCGTTCGGAGGATATTCCTCTGCTCAGCAAATTTATGCTCCAAAAAGTTACGGAAAGACTGGGCAAACGAATTACGGCGTTCGATCAGCAGGTGCTTGACCGCTTTTTGGATTACTCTTGGCCGGGGAATGTACGGGAACTCGAAAATACGGTTGAGGCAGCCGTGCATCTTGCAGAAGGAGAAACAATTCATCTGAGTGATCTTCCTGCACGCATGACGGAGGCGGGGCAGGCGAACCGGAAAAGCGGAATAAAACCGTTGAAACAAGTAATTGCTGAAGCAGAAAAGGAAGCGGTAAAGCAGGCGCTGAAGGAAGCGGAGGGTGATAAGCGGATAGCCTGCAATCTGCTCGGAGTAGGAAAGTCCAATCTCTACAATAAAATCATGAAATACAGCCTGGAATAACAGCGGGTTTTTCCATGTTTGCGGAAACCATTCCATTGTTTTGGAATGGTTTTTATTTTTTAAGTCTGTTCTTGTAAAAGAATACATTAGCGGCGGGAATTCGAAGCAAAAAGCATTCAAATAAATGTTGGCATGGTTTTTGCAAATATATAGACAGTAAACGGATTTGGAACAGAATTCGTTTTTGTAAGCGGTTACTAAAAATTTAATCAGGAGTGATACAAATGGTTCAAGGTAGAGTGGTATTTATTACAGGTGCAGCAAGCGGCATAGGGCTTGCAATCGGAAAAGCATTTGCCCGGCAGCATGCAAAGGTAGTACTAACAGATATAGATAAAAACAAAGTACAGAGTGCTGCCAGTGAGATCAAAGATGAAGGCTTCACCTGTATTGGACTGGTCTGTGATGTTACCAATGAAGATGCGGTGGACAAGGCTTTTGCGGAAACGCTGCGAGAGTTCGGCCGGGTGGATATTCTCATTAACAACGCCGGCATGCAATACGTAGCAAAGCTTGAGGATTTCCCAACCGAAACATTTGAAAAAATGACCAAAATTATGCTGACAGCGCCTTTTTCCATGATGAAAAAAGCGGTTCCTATTATGAAAGAACAAAAGCACGGCCGAATTATTAATATGTCATCGATCAACGGCGTTATCGGGTTTGCCGGAAAAGCGGGATACAACAGCGCAAAGCACGGGCTGATCGGGCTTACAAAAGTAGCAGCTTTAGAGGGAGCAGAGCATGGCATCACGGTAAATGCCCTCTGTCCGGGCTACGTCGACACACCGCTCGTCCGTAATCAGCTGGAGGATCTGGCGGCAGACCGGGGCGTTACGCTGGAAAAAGCCCTGGAGGAGGTTATCTATCCGCTCGTACCGCAGAAGCGTCTGCTCGATCCACAGGAAGTAGCAGACTATGCCTTATTTTTAGCCGGGGACCAGGCGAAAAGCGTAACCGGACAGAGCGTGTTAATTGATGGAGGTTATACGGCGCAGTAGTCTGCGTTTGTTTAAGATAGAAAAGGAGGTAAAATAATGCTTGGAATATTGTTAGGCTTAATTACATTAATGGTTCTCGCCTACTTAGGCTGGTCCATCATCTGGGTAGCTCCGGTGGCAGCAGGTATAGTAGCACTTACCGGAGGGCTCGATCTGCTTGATGCTTATACGGGCACATACATGAGCGGCTTCGTCGATTTCGCGCAAAGCTGGTTTCCGGTATTTATGCTTGGCGCCGTCTTCGGAAAACTAATGGAAGACACCGGGATGGCACGCTCTGTCGCTGTAGCGCTGACAAAGCTCATTGGGAGGAATAGGGCGATTTTAGGCGTTCTGGTGGCTTCTGCGGTACTTACTTACGGCGGTGTCAGCTTGTTTGTGGTTATTTTCGCTGTGTATCCGCTCGCCCTGTCCTTATTCAGGGAAGCAGATATCAGCCGCCGGCTGCTGCCGCCGACCGTCGCTTTGGGGGCATTTACATTTACGATGACAGCACTCCCGGGCACGCCGCAGATTCAAAATCTGATTCCGATCGAATACTTTCGTACAAGTGCTGCTGCCGCGCCGTTAATGGGCATTATTGCAGCTCTGGTGATGGCGGTGGGAGGCTATCTCTATTTACGGTGGCGCGAAAAACAGATGACGGCTAAAGGAGAGCGTTTCACCGAACCTAAGGACAAAAGCATGATGGAAAAAGAAGAGACAGCACCACCGTTCATGCTGTCGATACTTCCGCTGATCACAGTGCTCTTAACACTGAATCTTCTCGGATGGGACATTGTGGTGGCGCTTCTGACAGGTATAGTACTTATTATGCTTCTCAACCTGACTAAATTTAAAAAGTTTGTGCCTGCTGTTAACGGCGGAGCGAGCGGCTCCGTGCTTGCCATCATTAATACGAGTGCTGCTGTTGGTTTTGGCAGTGTAGTAAGGGAAGTGCCGGGGTTTGACCAGTTAACCTCATTACTGATGGGGGTGCGCGGAAATCCATTAATTTCCGAAGCTGTAGCAGTTAACATTCTCGCCGGATCGACAGGATCCGCGTCTGGAGGAATGGGGATTGCACTCGAAGCACTGGGGGAAGAATACTATCAGATAGCGATGAATACAGGGATCGACCCTGAAGCATTTCACCGTATCGCTTCACTTTCTTCAGGTGGACTCGACGCCCTTCCACATAATGGGGCGGTCCTGACTCTTTTAACAATTACAGGTATGAGCCATAAAGACAGCTATAAGGACATTTTTGTTGTCGCTGTGTTGATTCCGATCATCTCCGTGATTGTCGTTATTCTGCTGAACACGCTTGGTATTTTATAAATAAAGAGAAAAGGGCGTTCTGTAAATATTACGGGACGCCCTTTAATATGAAAATCCAAGTATTGTATATAAATTTGCAAACGTTTGCCCTTTTTATTTTATTTGCTATTGCATTTTATATCTAACACAAATATAATAAGATTAAATTTGAAAGCGATTTCATAAAAACGTTTATGCAAACGTTTGCTTTCATAACTAAAGTAGGGGGAAATGACATGAAGAAAAGACTTAGATGGCTGGCGATTCCTTTCTTAAGCGGAGCAGTTATACTCACAGGATGTGCACCCGACAGAGATGGAGGTGCTGAAGAAAGCGGTGGCAGTTCGGGAAATGAAGAGCCGGATAAACCAGAAAGCTTAAAAATTTGGGCAAATGATGATGACCGGCAGGTAAACGCATATAAAGAAATTACAGAAAACTTCACTGAAGAAACAGGTATTGAAGTTGAAATAGCGCGCCAGGACTTTGATGGACAAACAGAAAAAATTTCTCTGGATGGTCCGGCAGGTAATGGTCCTGATTTATTCTTCCAGCCACATGACCGGATTGGCGATATTCAGCTTCAGGGACTTGCCTCTCCGCTGGATGCAGATGATGAAAGGCTGGGGGAATACCAGGAAGAAGCTGTCCAGGCCATGACATATGACGGAGAGCTTTATGGAATCCCTTCGGTAACAGAAACTTATGCGTTACTGTACAATAAAGAAATTTTGGAGGAGCCTCCGGAGACTCTGGATGAGCTTGAAGAGGCGGCCGAAGAACATACGGATGCAGGCAATGATGAGTACGGGTTTCTTATGGAAGCAGCCAATTTTTATTTCACCTACCCGTTTGTAACAGCTTATGGTGGATATGTTTTTGAGCAAAATGAAGACGGAACCTATAATACGGAAGATATTGGACTTGCCACTGATGGAGCTGTAGAGGGCGGAGAAATGATTGGTTCGTGGTACGAAGAAGGTTATATTCCTCAAGGAATAACTGCAGATGTTATGAATGGTTTGTTTGAAAGCGGGGATGTTGGAGCAGTAGTCAGCGGACCGTGGGCGCTGCGGGGTTATGAAGAAGCAATTGGTGAGGAAAACCTGGGTGTAGCAACTCTGCCAACGACAGAAGACGGCGAAGAACTAACTTCGTTCTCGGGAGTAAAGGGATGGATGGTCTCTAATTTCGTCGAAGATGACCGTAAGTATTGGGCGGAAGAACTGGCATTATTTATGACCAATGAAGAAAGCTCAAAAACATATTTTGAAACCGCTGGAGAAGTTCCGGCGAATACAGCGGTCGTGGAGTCAGATCTCATTCAGGAAGACGAATATTTTGCAGGATTTGCTGAACAGACCAGACATGCAGAGCCAATGCCAAACGTGCCGGAAATGACGCAGGTATGGGACCCAATGGCAGACGCGCATGAATACATCGCAGAAGGAGCTGCCGCAAAAGAAGTGCTTGAAGAAGCTGAAGGCGAAATAGAGCAGGAGATTGAACTGCAGGAATAACTATAGGCTTTCAAATGATGGCGCGGGCTTTTGAACATTTCTGATAGCCCGCGTTCAATATTTACACAGGGGGTTCTTATGCAAAATGAAAGGGCACTTTCACATAATAATAAACAGTCCCAACACAGTGTACGTCTCGCTGTACTTTTAAGTATCATCCCTGGGGCAGGGCAATGGTATAACAGGAGATGGATTAAAGGAACAATTCTCTTTTTGATGGCGGCCGCATTCATTATCTCTTTTTTTCAGTTCATTAGTGTAGGCCTTTGGGGTTTGCGCACACTTGGTACTATTCCTGGGCTTGATGATTCCCGGGCATTAATTATTCAAGGAATACTATCATTATTTCTAATAGTGGTCGGAGCAGGATTTTACATTTTTAACCTCGTAGATGCCCGTCAGGACGCTGTCAAGATTTCTGAAGGCTGGGTCCTTCCCTCGGTAAAGGAAGCATTTAAAAACTGGTGGGACGCTATTTTTCCGTATGCGCTTATAACGCCTGGCTTTTTACTGCTTATATTTGTCGTCGTTTTTCCACTGCTCTTTATGATATTACTCGCTTTTACTAATTACGACCGGTACAATGCACCGCCCGGAAATCTGCTGGAATGGGTAGGGTTTGAAAACTTTCTCAACATTATCAATGTACCTATTTGGCGGGAAACTTTTATATCTGTACTTTCCTGGACACTAGTATGGACATTTGTTGCTACTACACTTCAAATTATATTGGCCCTTGTTCTCGCTGTTTTCGTAAACGATGAAAGAATAAAAGGAAAAAAGTTGATCCGAACGGTATTTATCCTTCCGTGGGCAGTACCAGCTTTTGTAACAATCCTTATATTCGCAGCGCTGTTTAATGATAATTTTGGCGCCATCAATCAGGGAATTATGGAACCATTATTTGGGCAGAGTGTGCCATGGCTTACAGATCCTCTATGGTCGCGTACAGCTCTTATTATGATTCAGGTATGGCTTGGTTTTCCATTTGTATTCGCTTTATTTACCGGAGTTCTGCAAAGTGTGTCTAAAGAGTGGTACGAAGCAGCAGATGTCGACGGCGGATCAAAGCTTCAAAAATTTCAATTTATCACCCTGCCTCACGTATTATTTGCTACGGCACCTCTTCTGATCATGCAGTATTCGTTTAATTTTAATAATTTTAATATCATTTACTTATTCAATGAAGGCGGCCCGGCAGTGAGGGGACAAAATGCCGGAGGAACAGATATATTAATTTCCTGGGTTTATGAACTTACTTTCCAGAATAATATGTTTAACATGGCGGCTGCCATATCACTAATTATGGGTCTGATGATTGCAGCATTTGCTATTCTTCAATTCAGGCGCACAAAATCATTCCAGGAAGAGGGGTAGAGGTAATGTCGGCACGTATGAAATCCCGTTTAGAAGTAACTGGAATTTATGCAGTGATAGCTGTAATGTTTATCATTATTTTTTATCCGCTGCTTTGGACATTTGGATTGTCTTTAAACGAAGGCACTAACCTGTATTCTTCGAGCATTATTCCAAAGAACCTTTCGTTCGAACATTACATTTGGCTTTTTACGGATCCCGCAAGTAATTATGTGACGTGGTATAAAAACACGCTTATCGTTGCGGCTACGGTTTCTATTGTAGCTACATTTTTTGTAGCTTTGACTGCATATTCATTTTCAAGGTATCGTTTCCGGGGAAGAAAGTACGGTATATACACATTTTTAATTCTGCAAATGTTTCCTGTTCTGATGGGTATGGTGGCTTTATACATTTTATTGAATACGGTGGGGCTGCTGGATTCACTTTTAGGACTAATTTTGATATATTTAGGCGGAGCGATACCGATGAATGCATTCCTTGTAAAAGGATATTTTGATACAATTCCTAAAGAATTGGATGAATCAGCAAGAATTGATGGAGCAGGACACTTTTCCGTATTATTTAAAATTATGCTCCCACTTGCAAAACCTATACTCGCTGTAGTGGCATTATTTAATTTCATGACGCCATTTATGGATTTTCTGCTGCCAAGCATTATACTAAGAAGTGAAGAAAATTTTACGCTGGCGCTTGGTTTATTTAATTTTGTTAACGACCAATTTTCAAATAATTTCACTCGCTTTGCAGCTGGTTCTGTTTTAATTGCAGTACCAATTGCAACGGTTTATTTACTTTTACAGCGGTGGTTAATTTCAGGGCTCACCTCTGGAGCGACAAAAGGATAAACCATGAGAGCTGGCAGGAAAGAGGGACCCCTAGTGGCTGTAACGATAAAAGATGTGGCAAAACGTGCGAATGTAGCGGCGTCTACAGTATCGCGGGTCATTGCTAACAGCTCTAAAATTAGCCCCGGCACAGCACGCAGGGTTCGTGAAGCAATCACAGAGCTTGACTATAATCCGAATTACCATGCCAGGAGCTTAGTTAAAAATACAACGAACACTATAGGTATTGTTATGCCGAGGTCGGCCCAGTCGACATTTCAAAACCCCTTCTTTCCAGAAGTGATCAGAGGGATTACGTCTGAAATACATGACAAGGATATAGGGTTATATTTATCTACTGGGCAGACGGAGGATGAAATTTACAATGAAGTGGTGAAAATGGTGGTGGAAAGCCGGGTAGACGGTATAATTCTTTTGTATTCTCAAGAGAATGACCGCATCATGCCTTTTCTATTAGAAAAAGATTTCCCCTTTGTATTAATTGGACGTCCTTCTGAACAGTTAAATCAAATATCCTACGTTAATAATGATAATGTGAAAGCAGGCGCAATGCTTACAGAATACCTGCTGCTCCTTAATCACACAAAAATTGGCTTTATCGGTGGAAATGAAAATTCGATGGTAACGAAAGATCACTTAGAAGGATATGCAAATGCCCTGGAAAAGCGGGTGATTCCGTTTCGGGAAGAATATGTTGTATACCGGGAAGAAATCAAAGAGGGCGGACAGGAAGCGGCTATCGAATTAATGTCACTTGCGAATCCACCGACTGCAATAATTGCTGCAGACGATATGATGGCTTTTGGGGTACTGCGAATGATTCAGGACATGAACAAAAAGGTGCCGGACGACGTTTCCATTGTCAGCTTTAATAATTTTATGCTTTCCGAGCTATCCACTCCGCCCCTTACTACGGTGGATATTCACATATTCGATTTAGGGGCGCGGGCAGCAGAGAGCTTAGTGAATTTAATGCATTCAGGCAACAAAGATATTCAGCATACCATTGTGCCTCATCATCTCGTAAAAAGAGACTCATGCACCGTGTGGAATTAAAGAAAAATTTTGCCGGGTCTTTCAGCTGTACAGGTAAATAACGTGTGACAAGCCTGCTTGCCGCTGATGCATAAGCGGTTAAATAAGCATAAAACCCCTCTGTATTCCGGACAGAGGGGTTTTTCTGCTGGAAATTAATAATTACTTATTCATCGTATTGCCTTCCGGCGGGATAGGGTGTTCCTGAAAAAACGAAGCCAGGTGCCATGTGTTGTAGGCAAGCATCTCTACGTGTTTTTTTGTGAATGCATTCTTTCGTCCGTCGCCGTCCATATAGGAAGGGCCAGGGCCGGCTTCTCCGACCCAGTAAGCATCCACATGTGGCGGAATAACAAAACCAATATGGGAGAGGGCGTACAATACAGCGGCTGACGCGTGCTTTGCTCCGTCTTCGTTTCCCGTAACGACAACACCGCCCACTTTGTTGTAGTAGATGGCCTGGCCGACAGCGTTGGTATCACCGCTGCTGCCGTAGAGCCGCTCAATGGCCAGTGTGGCCAGGCTGCTTTTTTCTCCAAGCCAGAGTGGGGTTCCGATTATTAGGATATTCGCTTGTCGCACTTGTTCAAAGATCAGCGGCCATTCGTCGCCGTTCCCCATATCGCCGCTGATACCATAGGGAATATAATAATCAGCAAGACGAATAGTTTTTGTTTCCACACCTTTACTTTTTAAAATATCGAGCACTTCATTCGAAAGAGCTTCTGTATGAGACGGCTCCGGGGAGGCTTTCAGAGAAGCGTTGAGCACCAGTGCGTATAGATGGCTCATGAAACATCTCTCCTTATTATTCATCGCGTGGATGAAAATATAATGTAACGCACGACTGGGTCGGGGTGATAATGAAACGAGCGCTCAGCTTTGAGAGGAAAGAAATGAAGGGAGGAGAGTTTCTGGCGACAGAAAAAAACCAGGGTTTTCACCTCCGAAAATTTCAAAAGCACAGAGTGATTAACCAAAAGGCCTTTGATCCATTAATGCAGCCCTGGCGTACATAATATTGGATGCATATGAAGCGGCAAATGAATACTGCCTGGGAGAAAGTTATATATCTTATACCCGTTACATAAGAAAAAATCCGTCCGGGCCGTGTTTTTGCCATGGCCGGGCGGAATTTATATTTGTGGATTTGTTTTAAAAAAATCAGTTTTCGATTAAAGGCAGGAGCGTCGTGTAGTGATAATCCGGAGGCAGCTGAAGCTCCTCTGTTGGCTGTTCATTTCGGTTGATCCAGGCCGTAGTGAAGCCAAATGCTTTAGCGCCACTGATGTCCCAGCCATTGCTCGATAGAAAGGTAATTTCATGGCGAGACGCTCCCACGGTGTCTAAAATAAGCTGGTACGATGCCGGGGAAGGCTTGAATTGTTTAATATCATCAACACTGATAATGTGATCGAGGTAGTCGTTGACTCCGGCCTGTTCAAGCAACGGCTCGAGCATGTCTCTTGACCCGTTACTGAACACGATCAGGGTGGCAGACTGCTCTTTAAGCTTCTGCAAAACATGCATGCTTTCTTCAAAGAGCGATAAATGATTGTAGGCCTTCATCAGCTTTTGCTCAGTTTCCTGGGTCCATTCGGCGTGATGGGCAGCTAAAGAGAACCGCAGCGCGTCTTTGGTAACAGAAGAAAAGGGCACGTATTTTCCCATTGCCTGACGGAGAAAGGAGTACTGGATTTGCTTTTGTCTCCAAAGCTGGCCGATGCTTTCCCCCTTACCGGGGAAATGTTCCTCGCAGGTGGCATCGACCGATTGAATATTAAACAGAGTTCCATAAACGTCAAAGGCAAAAATGGAGTTTGCAGACATGGAAAAGCTCCTTTGTTAATTTATATTTTCGGAGTACACATAGTTAAAAGTCCGGTGGCCGTATTACAGCCCAAATGAAGTCATACCGCCGTCAATGTAAATGTTCTGACCATTGACATAGCTCGACCCGGGAGCAGCCAGATACAGGACAGAGGTTTTGAGCTCGTCGAGACGGCCGGTACGCTGGATCGGGGTGCGCCGTTCTACGGAGTGACGGAAATCGTCGTCTTCGAGGGATTCGGCATTAAAATCTGTTTTAAAGAACCATGGGCTGATCGCATTCACCGTAATACTATACGGGGCAAGCTCGCCCGACAACTGTTTAGTAAAGTGGATAAGGCCTGCCTTGCTCGGGCCGTAGACAGAGCTGAAAAATAAGCTTACGCCGCCGGCAACCGAAGCCGTATTCACAATGCGGCCGTAATTGGCTTTTTTCATGTGGGGAACAACGGCCTGGGTCATGAGAAACGCAGACTTCATGTTCGTATTGAACACATGCTCCCAGTCCTCTTCACTTATATCCTCTACCTTGCCATAAGCGGCGGTGCCGGCATTATTAACAAGCACGTCGATCCGGCCGAAGTCCTCCATAATACGCGATACAGTCTGCGAAACCTGCTCTTTGTCCGTAACGTCACAGGTGAGAGGAGTTACTTCTGCATTCGTTTTGCTTCTGATTTCGTCAGCTGCTTCTTCAATTTTACTTTGAGTGCGGCCGAGAATAACCACGTGGGCTTCTGCTCCGGCGAGTGTTCCGGCCATAGTTTTTCCAATACCGCTGCCGCCGCCGGTAACTACGGCAACCTGTTGGGCCAGAGAAAATAAGTTCATAGACATACTATCGATCCTTTCATTTTTTGTTCTAAAGAAAATATAGAAAGAGAAAACAGGAATACCCTCTCCGGATACCCCTGTTTCTATTCATTCAATCTATGGGTTTTTACGCTTCGGACCAGATCACCGGCATGTCAACGATTTCAGCCTTATAACTTTAAGGCTTGTCAGTAGAAAGTCCGAGCCACCGTTTTACGGGCTCCCGGAAATAATACGTGATGCCGATTAATAATAAAAATAAAGTTGCAGCAATGATGAATATTAAAATATTGCCTGAAGCAATACTGGCACCTAGAAAGCTGTAGGCAAATGTTCCAGGAATCATCCCCAGAACGGTGGCAAGAATAAATGAAGAGAAACGGACCCTGGCGATTCCACCTGCGTAGCTGAGTAAGTCAAAGCTCACAATAGGAATGAGGCGCAGGACAAAAATGTATAAAAATCCGCGCTTTTCCATTTGATTGAACAGCTTTTCCGACCAGGAGAAGCTGTCCATTTTTAATACTGAGCGGCCAAACAGCCGGGCCATAATATACCCTGTGGAGGCGGCCCCTGTAGCCCCGATAATGATATAAAGAACACCGGGCCAGACACCAAAGGCAAGACCTGCTCCAAGCGACAGTACAGAGGTGGGAAAGAAGACAAACGGGCCGATAGTGTAAATAATGAAGAAAATCACCGGTCCCCACCACCCAAACGACAATACGAAGTCACGGATATCGGGCGGACGGATCTCCAAATGAAAATGGGTGAAGTAAGAAACAGTGCCGAATGCTAATAAAATCAAAGCAATTTTCAGCCAGCGCGGAAGTGGGAGCACAATTCTTCATCCCTTTCGAAACATAGACGTACTGAGTGTTATTCGTTATTAATGCATTTATATCGTTAGTAAGCGGGAAACACTATTGTCGGAACAATGTATCACGGTGGAAAGTAATTATTCAAAGCATACGTACCGCGATGTAAGGAAGCTTACACGCCATATAAAAATAAAGCGACTCACAGAACAGAAATGAAAATAAATGCAGCTTCGAAATAACGGTTGCAGCGATACGGGGGATGCTGTAACTGCTGGAAAAAAAGCGTCTGCACATGGTGGAAAGCAGAGCCTTATTCTTGAAGCATTGAAGGTGGAAGCCGAAACGAAGAAATAGAAAAAGCCATGACTTCCGCAGCCGTGGCTTTTGTACAGAGAATATGTGTAAACACTGGCACTGATTTATAACTATCTGCCGGTAAAATAAAAAGAAGCAAAAGATATCTGCTGTGTATATGGTTGAATACGACCCTGAGCGCCAGCGGGACACATGGGCGACGGCTTCCCAAACTGGTAATTTGTGCAGCCGGATATTTTAATTAGATCCAAACGGCCCGTGGGGATTATGGGAGTAGGAGCTGTTCTGATTCTTGTCATCCCGGGAGAGACTTTGTTTGGCTTCGTCTTTCGTTTTCTGCACTTCCTGTACAGCTTCCTTACCTTCCTTTTGCACAGTATCCTCAATCTCTTCACTGGCTTCTTTAGCGGTGTCGGCGATTGTCTTCGATTCCTGCTGAATCTGTTGAAGCTGCCAAATGAGATCTCTGCCGTATTTTTCATAAATCGTATGCAGCTGAACACCTGTCGTTTTAAAGAGCTCGAGGGAACGCTGGAATCTGTTTTTTACTTCTTCCGTATCAATGCTTTCACCGACTTCTTTTTCTTGGCTGGATGACCTCACTGTAAGCCAGGCAATGCCGCTTCCAACAATGACTGTAGACAAAATCGCAAGCGGAATGACGTTCTGTTTAGACGTATTCGTCATTGGTACCTCCTTTTAACTGTAGGTGATTTGGATAACTAATCTGGTGATAAATAAATAAGGAAGAGAAAAAGATCTCTTCCTTATCGGTAAAATTTATAAAATAAAATGTGCTGCTTACTTTTTGTCCATGTCCGGAAGGGTGTTGTGCATATAGTCAGGGGCTGGTTTCAGCTCCGGCTTGCCGCCATGGGCCTTTGGCTCGGATATATACTCAAAGGACTGGCCGTCCGGTGCTTTATCTTTCAGCCAGTTGAGGTTCGCGCTTTGCTCTCCTTCCGAGAAGTTCATCAGCTGATGGGAAAACTCGGTTGCTTCCCATTGGGCCGGTACGGTGGATGGTGCCGTAAAGCCTTCTTTCTGCTCGAGTTCCTTAATCGCTGCCGCCCACTGGTTCTGGTGCATCGTGTCCCGGGCGAGTAAGAAGGAAAGCATCTGGCGGACACCTTTGTCTTCGGTCATTTCATACAGGCGGGCCACCTGGAGGCGTCCCTGCGATTCCGCGTTAAGGTTGGCACGGAAATCACTGAGCACATTGCCGCTCGCAATAATATAGCCGGCGTTCCAAGGGACCCCGTTGCTGTCTTTAGGCACAGCGCCAAGTCCGGAAACGATCGCATGCTGCGGGTTCATGTCACCCATAATGGATTCGACAATGGGATTTTTCGCTGCTTCTTCCTGTTCTTCCACAGGCGCGTCATCAAGCAGCTGGGCGATCATGGTCGCGATCATTTCGATATGGCCGAATTCTTCCGTGCCGGTATCCATCAACAAATCCTTATACTGCTCGTTGCCGCGGGTGTTCCAGCCCTGGAACATGTACTGCATCGCTACCGAGATTTCTCCGAACTGGCCGCCGAGAATCTCCTGCAGCTTTTTGGCAAAGACGGGATCCGGACGATCTGGTTTCGCGTGAAATTGCAGTTCTTTACGGTGAAAAAACATAAATGAATATCCCCTTTTTGTAGTAAATAGTTAGTTGGTCTAATTAAATGTGTATCGTCCGATTTATGAATAAAACAACATACCGCCCTGGCGCCTGGTGGCCGGCCCTCCTTTCCAAAATCATAAAAAAAGAGCCAGAAAAAGGAGGTCTCTCCCTTCTCTGGCTCATAACTCAGCTTTTTATCTGGTTATTCCCGCCATGCAATATGTTGTACTGCTTATGTTATAGCCAATAATTAAAAGGTTTAAACGTAGATGCTCTATTTATTTTAAAAAGCCTGCAGAATTTTTAGAATGGCGAAGATTTTAATAAGCCAGGGGGAAGTATGCTAATATAGACCTGCTGTTAATGTAAGTGATCCAATTAAAGAAGTCGGAGAAAGGAGGGGGAAAATGAAGCTTGATACATTTACCCTGGGGCAGATATTTGAAACAGATGCCTACAGAGTAACGAAGGAGGATATCCTTCGGTTCGCGCGTGAATTTGACCCACAGTATATGCATATAGATGAAGAGAAAGCTGCAGCAGGAAGATTCAACGGTATTATTGCTTCGGGCATTCATACGATCAGCATCACGTTCAAGCTCTGGGTGGAAACAGGGATGTACGGAGAAGAGGTCGTTGCAGGTACGGAGATGAATCATATTAAGTTTATGAAGCCGGTGTACCCGGGCGACGAACTGCGGGCTTATGCTGAAGTGACGAAGATAGAAGCAAAAAGAGAAACGGAAGGTATACTTACAGTGATGCTCAGAACATACAATCAAAAGAATATAAAGGTATTTGAAAGCGAATTGTCGGCCCTGATCAAACGTTAATTTCGTATAGAAAAGCCAGCCCGTCATCATAATGGGCTGGCTTTTACGTATTTGCTATGAACCGCCGCCTTCGGCAAATTCACGAAGCCGCTTCAAGTGGATCGGGGCGTCCATCTGGTCATCAACGTTCATTTCAATAAAATAAAGTGTATCCTTCTGATCGATCTGTGTGACAGCCTCCTCGAAGTCAGCAGAGGTGGAGACGCTTATCGTTTCAGCATCCGGGTAAAAGCTTTTCACAAGCTGCACGTAGTCCCAGCGCGGAATGTCATTGTAGCGGGCGTGTGTATTTTCTGTATTCAAATAACGTTCTACAGTGTAGCCGTCATTGTTTAAAAAGAAAATCACCGGCTTAAGATTCTGCTCGGCCATCGCGCTCAGCTCCTGAGCGGTCAGCTGGAACGAGCCGTCCCCGATAAATAAAAGCACGCGCCGCTCCGGAGCGGCAAGCTGGGCACCGAAAGCTGCCGGCAGGGCGTACCCGATGCTCTGCCACGATCCCTGGGAAATAAACAGCGTATTCTCAGGCAGACGTACATGCGGCAGACCGTAGGAAAAGGTGCCGGTTTCAACGACAACAATATCCTCGGGCCGCAGCATTTTTTGAATAACTGGATAGTACGTTTCCGCCAGCAGTCGTTCAGAATAATGTTCGGAAGGAAAATCGTAGAAGGACGGAAAATACCCTGGTTTTTCAAATGTACGGCACTCCATGAATGTGAGGGCATCAATCACTTCTTCGACTGCGGTATTGTAACGGGCTTTGTTCTGAACGGAAATGTGTTGCGGCTGAATGTCAATCCGCTTCTCCACCGGGAGATCGGCGGTGAATTTCGCCATGTTAAAGTCGGATTGAAGCAGGCCGGCAGTAATAATTAGATCGGCGCTTTCTACGTAATCACGCACCTGCTGGCTGCCAAAGGCACCGCCGTATATGCCGATGTACAGCGGGTGCTGCTCATTAAATCCGCTTTTTCCCTGCATCATTTGGGCTGTTGGAATATTTAAGTGCTCCGCCAGCTGTAAAATCATGTTCTCCATATGGTAGCGGGATGTAAAAATATCCACAAGCAGCACTACGTTTTCTGCGTGATCGATCGTCTCCTTCATCAGCTGGGCGGTTTCCTGCACGACCAGCTCATCGCTCGTATAAGAGAGCTCCTGCTGCACTCCCGGCATTTCAATGGAAGTGGCTGCTACGTCCTGAGGGACGTCAATATAGACTGGCTTTCGTTCACGGACAGCGGAAGCGATAGCTTTCGGGATTTCTGCGGTGGCGTTTTCAGCAGTGATTTTCACTGCGTAGCACGTGATTTCCTGGTGCATACGCAGAAATACCGAGTAGTCGCCGTCCATCAGGGTATGATGGGCTTTAACACCATTTTCCTGCATGGAAGAGGCAGGGGATCCGACAATTTGAATTAAAGGGATATGTTCACTGTAGGCGCCGGCGACAGCGTTGGAAGCGCTCAATTCCCCAACGCCAAACGTGGTGATTAGGGCACTGAGCCCTTTGACGTGCGCATATCCATCAGCGGCGTAGCCGGCATTCAACTCATTCCGGTTATCGACAAAACGTATGCCGCTGTAAGTTTCGAGTTCATCCAGCAGAGCGAAATTATAGTCGCCCGGTACGCCGAATATTTCTGTAATGCCTTCTTTTTCAAGGCAGTCGTATAAAAAGGAACTGACTGTTTGTTTTGCTGCCATAATGTACCTCCTGAACTGGATAATAGTAGCCTGTTCCCGTATCAGCGGGAATTTAGACATAAACCAGGAGGGGAATTGCCCGCAGCAGTTAATAAAGAAGAACTGCGCTTTTACAATGTAGTAATAACCGGTCCGTCCTTAGTAAGAATAATTGTATGCTCGTATTGAGCCACATAGCTGTCATCAGTCAAAAGGGTCCATCCATCGTCAGACTGGAAGACCTCCTCTTCAGATGTAGAGATAAAGGGCTCAAGAGCAATGACGGTACCGTCCTTAAAAATTTCATCGTCCCAGCGGGAAAAGTAGCTGAAAATATGCTCCGGCGGCTCATGAATTGAGCGTCCAATACCGTGGCCGGTAAGATTTTTGATGACAGTCAATCCGTGCTTTTTAGCTACATTGTGTACTGCCTTTCCGAGAGTACTTTTTTTCGATCCTGGCTTTGCCTTCTCCAGGCCGGCATCAAAAGCTTCTTTCGCAGCGTCGCAAATTTTTTGTAAAGCTGGTTCAGCATTACCGACCACAAAGGAAACCCCGGTATCGGCGAAATAACCATTCTTCGAGCCTGAAACGTCGATATTGACGAGATCTCCTTCCAGAATGACCCGCTCGCCCGGAATTCCGTGCGCCACTTCTTCATTGATGCTGATGCACGTCTGACCAGGGAAATCGTACACTTTCTTTGGAGCAGATTGAGCTCCTGATTGTTCAAAAAGCTCTTCTGCAATATCGTCGAGTTCCTTTGTGGTAATACCCGGTTCAGCTGCCTGAACTAATTTATCGCGAATCGCTCCGCATATTTCACCAATTTCCTGTAATCCCTGAAAATCTTCTTCCGTTTTTGCAATCATTGTGTATCCTCACTTTTTAAGCATTTTATGATGAACATTTCATATAGATTCTATCATAAAAAAATTTAAGGGGAAGCAGCCTGAACGATGAAAAAATCTTCATTATGATAGTGGTACCAAAATTTGAATAGCAGCCAGGCTGTTCCTCATTTAAAAATGACGAACCATTATGGTAATGTTGAACACAATTACCAGACATTAGAGTGATGAAAATGTTCATGCAAGTATTTGAAGGATAGTACAAAGGAGTTTCATTATATGAATAAGCAATTAATTATGGTTGGCCTTTCATCGTTATTAGCATTATCCGCCTGCGGTGCGCCGGATGAAACCGGCAGCGGTTCAAGTGAAGAATCCGCAAGGGAAGCTCAGGGATCGTCAGATGATTCTTCCAGCAATAACGAAGAGGAGACACCGGCATCAAGTTCTCAAGAAACGTCTGAACGTTATGAACAGCTACACGAAACGATGACAACGTTTAGCCTTCCCGAAAAGGGCCGTATAAGTAATGAGGAAGCAGAATTAAGGTTTGGGGAAATTCTGCGGCCTGAAGACGATTATGAAGATGTAATTGTTTATGATAATTCGATGATTTTTTATAAAGATACAAAAGAAACATATACTTATTCCTGGATTAATTACGATACATTATCGCAGGAAGACAAGCCTGAGCCGTATGGTACGCAAGCATTAGGGGCATTAAAATATAGAGTGAATCATAAAATGGCGTTTTATCCTTCAATATTTGAAGAAAACGCAGGAAGACCGTTGAAAGATTTAGATGAATATGAAGGAGAGAAAAAATCCCTTATCGAATCAGGAGCACTTGAAGAAAAAGCAGAAGAAGGAGATAACCTGACGGGCTACGAGGCTATTGAAGAAGGTTCACGTAATTCTTTAAGTGAACTTTATCAGCTTGAACCTTACGTTGAACAATTCGACGCCGTACACGATTGGACGACGGAAACGATCTATTACTTTGAAGAAGCGAGATCGTATGACGAAGACGAATGGAAAGAAGCGTATAAGTATTACAAAAAAGGTGTCGACAATATCGACGAATTGGAAAAAGCAATAAACGAATAGCCTGTTATGTCCTTCCTTCTCGATTCGGAAGATACGCCGTTTATTGATTGCTTCGCTATTACAGTGGGGACCATATCAGATAACCATGTGGTCATTGTTTGGGCGGCTTCTTTTTCGTGAATAAATACTAGTAAGAAAGGACGTGATTGGTTGAATCGTCTACAATACGAAAAATCGCCCTATCTCCAGCAGCATAAAAACAACCCGGTGGACTGGTATCCATGGGGCACGGAGGCTTTTGAGAAAGCAGAGGAAGAAAATAAACCGTTAATGGTGTCCATTGGCTACTCGACCTGTCACTGGTGCCATGTAATGGAACAGGAGAGCTTTGAAAACGCGGAAGTGGCAGCGGTCTTAAATGAAAAGTTTGTACCGGTAAAGGTAGACCGGGAGGAGCGCCCGGATGTGGATGCCATCTACATGTCAGCATGCCAGGCCATGAACGGGCACGGAGGCTGGCCGCTGAATGTTTTCATTACACCGGATCAGAAGCCTTTTTATGCAGCCACCTATATACCAAGAAATCAAATGGGCAGCATGCCCGGAATTATGGACGTCCTGAGCCAGCTTTCAGATATTTACCGGGACGACCCTGAGCGTGTGGCACAGGTGGGGAATGATATTTCCAAAGCGCTAAAGCCGCGGGCTGTGGAAACGAGGCAGCTGAACATTAACAATGTGCATACAGCGTTTCGCGCCTTTACGCAGCAGTTTGATTCCTCGAACGGCGGATTTGGGTCCGCCCCGAAATTTCCAAGCCCGCATATCGTGATGTATCTGCTGCATTATTATCATCAGTTTAAAAGCGAGGGGGCGCTGTACATGGCCACCTCCACGCTTGATGCAATGGCGTCGGGAGGCATCAGAGACCATATTGGCGGCGGGTTTTCCCGTTACGCGACAGATGAAGCGTGGCTTGTGCCCCATTTTGAAAAAATGCTGTACGACAACGCGCTGCTTCTGATGGCTTATACGGAGGCCTACCAGCTGACAGGTCAGACGAGATATAAGGAAGTGGTGGAGGAAATCATCAAATATGTCCATCGGGATCTCACCCATGAAGAAGGAGCGTTTTTCTGCGGAGAAGATGCTGACAGCGAAGGGGAAGAGGGCAAATTTTACGTCTGGACCCCGGAGGAGATTGAAAACGTGCTTGGAAAAGAGCGGGGCGAACAGTTTGCGATTGAGTACGGTATCGACCCGGCCGGAAACTTTGAAGGAAAAAGCATCCCCAACCGGATCAACCGTCCGACTGCCGGCTGGAGTGACGCCGAACGTCAGGAGGCGCTGCAGGCCTTATACGAACACCGGGAGAAGCGTGTGCGTCCGTTCCGGGATGAAAAAATACTTACATCCTGGAATGGCTGGATGATAGCCTCTATGGCTAAAGCCGGACGGGTTTTCCAGGAGGAAACATGGACGGAGTTCGCTGAACAGGCGTACCGTTTTATTGAAACCCGGCTTCAGGAGCAAAGCGGACGGTTCAAAGCCCGCTGGAAGGATGGCGACGTGCAGTACGATGCATACGTGGATGATTATGCCAATATGATATGGGCGAGTACAGAGCTTTACGCTTCGACGTGGAAGCCGGAATATATTGAGAAAGCATCCGCCTGGGCAGAAACGATGATTGATTACTACTACGATCAGGAAAACGGTGGGTTCTTTCTGACCGCATCCGACGGGGAATCACTTCTTTTTCGGCCGAAGGAATCTTTTGACGGAGCCGCGCCTTCCGGAAACAGTGTAGCTGCAGTACAGCTGATGAGACTGGCCCGTCTTGCCGGCAATATGGAATTTGAACAAACAGCCGAAAAAACATGGGAAGCTTTTTCGGCTTCGATCGAACAGGCGCCAACTGCCTTTGGACATCTCATGCAGGGGCTGGTGCTTTTTCACGGAGACAGAAAGGAAGTAGTTATACGACCTGCGCAGGATGACGAGGCGTTTCGGGTGAAAACATACATCCAGCGCGCGTTTCATCCGGAAGTGACAAGCGTGGTCGCCGAAGAAAATACTGATCTCAGCCGGGCGGCTCCGTTTGCAGAGGATTACCCCGTGCAGGAAGGAAAGACCACTATTTATGTCTGCAGGGACTTTTCCTGCCATGCGCCCGTACACAGTACAGAAAGCATGAAATATTTATTCGGTGTCAGGCAGGACGAACAATGACCATTATTACGGTGGAAGCAGAAAACAATGTGTGGATTCCGGATCTGTCCGAACGGCTTAAGCGTTATTTCCCCGAGGCAAAGCTGATCGGGCGTCTTGCAGAAATTCCTGAGGAGCCGTGGGAGTGGATCGAGGCCGAACGACAGCGGAACCGGGAGGCAAAGCAGTGGGAAGAAGAAGGCGTACCGGTCATCGTGGAAGGAGACGTGCTGGCGCCGTTTATGAAAGCCTGGATGCACTATTTCCGCAAGCCCTGGCCTGAGCTTTATGAGCTCGATGATTATTACCGCAAGCGTCTGCAGGACTTTCGGCTTCATCTGTCGCAGCGGTATGTTTTTATCCAGCAGGAGGAAAAGAAAAAGTGGCGCTGGCCGAAGCGGAAGTCTCCGCTCGAAGAAGAGAAGGAAGCCAAATACCGTTACTACAACGGAATGAAGTCGCATACACCGGAGCTGATCGATCTGGTGGCATATGACTGGCTCGGAACGTATCCTGAATACCTTGAACAGCACTGGCCGGCAGAACATCCCAAACGGGAGTGGCCGATGCATCTGTATGAGTTTATGATTTATTTTGCAGCGAATCAGCGGGCGTGACAAAAGTCGCTCCCGTTTTTTCTATCTTTGTTTAAAGCGTGATACAATAGCGTAAGTATGCAATGAAGGGTTCTGACAACATGAGTTCCATTGGGGAATTTGTTTTAATCGCAGTAATTATTTTTACCGGAAGCTTTATTCAGGGCGTCAGCGGCTTTGGCTTCGGACTGTTCGTGATGAGCTTTGTGCCGTTTTTCTTTACGCTGCAGTTCAGCTCACTCCTCGTTATTTCTCTGTCGGTTATCACCGCACTGAGCATTATAGGCAAGGTGTATAAGCACATTCAGTGGGCGCAGCTCGGATATTTGCTGGCAGCTACTGCAGCAGGAAGGTTTGCAGCTTTTTTTATTCTACATAACTTTGGGGAAATGGACATTTTGAAAAAAGTACTCGGCCTTGTGCTTCTCGGCATGGTTGTGTATACCTTTGCCCAAAAGCCGGAGAAAAAGCTGCGGCCGGTGCCGAAAATGGTTCCACTGGCACTTGGGTTTTGCGGTGGGCTGGTAGGAGGCGTTTTTGGCGTTGGCGGTCCTTTTTTTGTCGTTTATTTTTTATTAACAACAGCTAACAAATATCATTACACAGCGAACCTGCAGATTACATTTCTAATCGGAAGTCTTTTAACGGTCTTTGCTCACGCGGGTGCCGGCGACTTTTCGAGGGAGCTGCTGCTTTATATTCCTATAGGAATCGTATGCGTGCTGCTTGGCACAAGAATTGGCATCCGATATTTCGAAAAGCTTCCGCAAAAGCACATTCGTACGCTCACGGCCGTCATTATTGGAATAGCAGGCCTTAATATGCTGTTTTTTGCTTAAAACTAAAATGGAAAGGAGGACTCCCCGATGCCGAGACAGCGAACCATTGACCGCAGAACGCTTTTTCAGGAAACGGAAAGGCTAATCATGGATGAAGGCTACCACTCGTTTCATTTCAAAGCCCTGTCGGAGCGTCTTGGGGTGGCAAGAAGCACCATTTACAACTATTATGCTAAAAAAGAAGAATTGGTGACGGCCTATATGCTCGACAAGCTGGAGCAGGTATTTTCCCAGCTCGATGAAGCCGACCGGCAGACGGACTTTTCAGTACGGATGAGGGCCTATATCCGGGTGTGGGTGCAGCAGGCATCAGTTCATCAGGCATTTGACATTTTTCCGGTCATGGATCATCATGCTTCGGCCCAGGTGGAAATAAACGTAGAGCAGCTCCAGCAGTACCTGGGTCAACTTGGGAGCCGGGCTTATACACTGATCGAAGCCGGGAAAAGGGAGGGAGCCATCCGCGAGGACCTTCCGACGCATGGCATCACACGGATGCTGATGGTGGCAGTGCAGGCCCCGGACCCGTCCCTCAGTGAGGAGGAATGGGTGGAGACGATATATAATATTTTCTTAAACGGCATTAAGCGGCCGTAAATAATTTTTAAATTTAAATGACACTAGTGTCATTTTCGTTCAAAACAAAGTATACTGGGGGTAATGATACTGGGGGGAGAAATGTGAAAAAAATAATTGCAAAACCAAAGCTGATTTTATTATTTATTGTGATGCTTATCATTGTCGGCACCCTGTCTTTTTTTCAGCTGCCGCAAAAGGAAATTCCATCAACAAATCCACCGGTGGGCCAGGTAACAACGGTTTACCCCGGAGCCTCGGCAGAAGAAGTGGAAACGACGGTTACGAACCAGCTTGAAGAAGAGCTTGATAATGAATCGTCCACAGCGTCGATTTCTTCAGTATCTTCACCCGGGCTGTCGTCAATTACTGTAGAGCTTGATGAGAGCACGGAAAATCCGGAGCAGGTGTGGAATAGTCTCGAGCAGAAGCTGTCGCAGGTGAGCACCTCGTTTCCGGATGACGCAGAAGAGCCGTCCATCAACAGTGAGCTGAGTCAGCAGGGGCTCGCTATTTACCAGCTGACAGTAGATGAGGAGGCAGTTCCGGAGGCGGTACAGCTGATTGAGAACTGGGAGCAGCGGTTTACCGGAATACCTGATATCGACAGCCTGGAAATCACTGGAGATGTGGAACGTGAACTGCAGATTCGTCTCGACAGTGAAGCGCTGGAGGAGGAAGGACTGCAGTCCGGCCAGGTGATCGGGGCGCTCTCTTCTGCCTCGGAAGTCATTCCACCCGGGGAATGGCAGCAGGACGGGGAATTGTATCAGGTAGAGCTTGAAGCACTTGAAAACGTAGAGGACTGGGAAAACATTGAAATAAGTCCGGGCCAGCAAAGTGATGGGGAAAATGCCTTGCTTGGCGATGTTGCAGAAGTGGAAAACACATACGCTCCGACCGAGGAGCAGGTGGAGTATAATCAGCAGTCGGCCCTGTCGGTAACATTCTTTCTTACGGAAAACGCGAGCGTGCCGCAGGCCCAAAGCAGTTTAGATGACGTAATAGCGGATTTTGAACAGCAGCTGCCTGAAGGAATGGAGCTCACCCAGCTCTATACGCAGGGCGACGTCGTGGAGGATTTGTTTTCAAGCCTTGCCATCTCATCTGTGGTGGCATTTGTGTCGGTATTGATTGTCTGCTCTATCGGTCTGCGAATCCGTACCGCGCTGTCAGTAGCCATATCGATCCCGGCGGCACTTGCGATCGGAATGATCCCTCTTCCATTTACCGATGTCGGCCTGAATCAAATTTCTTTAATTGCTTTTATTATTTCACTCGGGATTCTTGTGGATGATGCGATTGTCGTGAATGATAATATTGACCGCCGGCTCCGGATGGGAGACAGTCCGATAGACGCAGCCAGTAACGGGGTGCGGGAAGTACTTGTCTCGGTTATCGTGTCGACGCTCGCTGTTGTCTTCACCTTTTTTCCGCTTTTATTCCTTCCAGGCGCGGCGGGTTCATTTATCCGTCCGCTCCCTGTGGTGCTGATTACGGTATTGATTTCGTCCACGCTGCTTGCGATCTTTTTTATCCCTATTTACCGGGGTATTGTAGAGAAGAGAAGAAAAAAGAAGGACAAGCGGACATCGCCGGGATTTCTGGGTGCATTTCTTGACCGCTCAGCGAGGTGGTACAGCAAACGAGTGCTGACACGTGTCGTGAAGCGGCCGGTTATTGTGTCACTTGCCGGACTGATACTGGGAACCTCGGCATTTGCGCTCGTTCCTTACACGCCGCTCGAGTTTTTCCCGGATACGGAGCGGGAAGAAGTATTTATCGAAGCCTCTGTGCCGGAAAACACTCCGCTTGAAGAAACGGAGGCCGAGGCGGAGGAAGTGAGCAGCTGGCTGCAGGAACAGGAAGGAGTAACGTCGGTATCTTCATATGCAGGGACGGAAATCCCCACCGTATTTTCGGGGGGATCGGGAAGCGGCGCCGCCGGACCAAATGATATGAATTTTCTCGTATACGTAAACCCTGAAGAAATTCCGGCAAGGGAAGGAAGCGAAATATGGCCGGGAGAGATTCGGAACACCTTTGAAAACGTTGAAGCCCAGGGGTCGATTGTTGAATCGGGTCCTCCGGTGGGAGCCCCAATTGCCGTTGAGCTTTCTGGCGAAGAAGCGGATGAACTGTTTTCTGCAGCAGCGGAGGTGGAAGCGCTGTTTGCAGAAACAGATGGTGTTGACTTAGCGGTTTCAAACGCCAATCAGAACGTAAACCAGTGGCGGTTCGAACAGGACAGGGAAGCCCTGGAAGGTACAGGTGTAACCAACGAAACCATAAGTACAGAGCTCCGCCTGCTTGGGGAAGGAGTGCCGTTTGGCCAGTGGAACACAGACAATGAAGTCATACCGGTCCAGATAATGTACGATAATGGGGATCAGGTAACAAACAGCGACCTGGATCAAATCGTTATGGCCAGAGACGAAGGCGGAGAAGCAGTTACTTTAAATGACCTGGGACGTGGTGTAGAGGAAACGACGACTTCTGCTATCCCGCACGAAAATACGGAACGGACCATTACGGTCCGTGCTTATCCTGGAGATGCTTCCGAGGACGAGATTTTAGCGTCAGCCGGGGATTCTCTCGACTCAATTGAAAATGAGTACGGCGGCGTCAGTGTCCAGGTAGGTGGAGAAACGTCCGAACGAAACGATGTATTTATTGATATTGGACAGATCTTCATAGTTGTGGTGTTCCTGCTGCTCATATTGTTTGCGCTGCAGTTCTATTCGCTGCGTATTCCGTTTATCGTTTTGAGTGCAGTGTATGTAGCAATTGCGGGGGTCATTCTCGGTTTGTTCCTGACACAGACAGGACTCGGATTCATGTCGATGATGGGGGCAGTCAGTCTTGCCGGTATCGTCGTAAGGAATGCGGTCGTTATGATAGAATTTATGGAACAGCGCATACGAAGCGGTGAGTCCGTGCGGACAGCCGTTGTGGCAGCCGGAGAAGAGCGTTTCCGGCCGATTCTGTTGACGAGCCTCACGTCTATCGCCGGTCTTCTGCCGATCGCTCTGGGGGATAATCCATTGTTTCAGCCACTCGGAACAGCAATTGTGACGGGTCTTGTCTTTTCGACAGTGCTGACGCTTTTATTGGTGCCGGCCCTCTATACCTGGAAAACGGAAAGTGACCACAAACGGCGTGCTCGAAAATCAAGGAAATAAGGTGAATGGCATTGAAACAGCTCGCGATAATTCCCTGCGGGGCGAAAAAAGCCTGGGACACGGAGCCGGATCTTGGGCCTCTGCCTGTAAAGCACGTATACCAGAGTACGTTCCATCAGCTGTGCCGGGCTTACGCAGAGGCATTCGCTGATCAGTGGGCCGTGCTCTCAGGCAAGCACGGTTTTATGTACCCGCAGGAGCTTATTAACACAAATTACGATGTTACATTTGGAAAAAGACAGCAGGAGGAAATCTCCCGGGCTTTCTGCATACAGCAGTGGCAGGAAAAGCAGATGAATGAATACGACCGGTATGTAGTGCTGCTCGGCAAAAAATACGATCCGGTCATCACGAGGATACTGCCCATGGAGAGAACCGTTTTTCCGCTCCGGGAATACCGCGGGATGGGATACATGCAGCAGGCGTTAAAGCAGGCGGTAGCAAGTCATCGTCCGCTTCCCCTTCACGCCTGGGAAGAAAAGTCATGATGGAAACGATCCTGTTTTTTCTGACAGCAGCTGTCGTGTTAACGGCTCTTACGTACACACCAGTGCTTGGCACCTATTTATCGCTGTTTCAGACAATGGTGCACGAAAACGGACATGCCTTCATGGCGCTTGCTACCGGTGGGAAAGTGCGCTCGATCTCTTTATTTTATACGAGGGAGGGGCTTGCTGAAACCGGTCATAAAGGGAGGCTTGGCCAGGCGCTTACAACGTTCGCCGGCTATCCGTTTGCAAGCGGGATGGCTCTTCTTTACAGCTGGGTATTCACCTCCGGCTGGTACAGCGGACTCATGATAGCCCTTGTAGGACTGCTCATCTGGAATACGCTTCTCTGGGTGCGTAATCCTGCCGGGATCGTCTGGGGACTGGCAGCTTCGGGTGGGGGCCTGTACCTGCTCATTGAAAATATGGTCATGCTTATGATGTGGATTATGTTCATGCTCGGTGTACTTCTGGTCATCCAGTCAGTCCGGTCGGCCTGGATCATTCTGCAGCGGAGTCTGCAGATGCCGGGCGACGCCGGAGATGCTACGGGGATGCACCGGGTGAGCCGCGTCCCTGCGCAGGTATGGGGTGTACTCTTTTTTACACTGGCGCTTGCAGCTGCCTGGTTTTCGGCAGGTTTTTGGCTGCAGTGGGACAGTTCCGTATTGATTCAGGGGGAAGGCGCTTAGTCGTTTCCCTTTTTTTATATGCAGAAACGGGTGGCGTCTACAGCCCGAAGCTGTTTTTATAATAACTAATACTTTCAAACCGGAAGCATACTTTGAAGTCAAAATGGGAAAAGTCGAAGAGAGTAAAAGAGTCTTTTTAGAAATGAGGGAAAGCGAGTGACCGAGACCATCAATCCCAGTCAAAAAGTATTAGCTTCAGTTGATAATCTGTGGGAAGAGGAAATAGAGTTTTTACAGACGATCGCACGATTTCCGAGTACGATCGAATATGAAGGATCCCTTCAATTATACTTAAAGAATTTTTTTCAGAACGAGCTGCAGATGGACGTAGAAACAGTGGATGTCGATGAAAAAGAAATCAGCTCTCTTCCGGGGTACTCCCCAAGCGAGTGGTCCTACGCAGGCCGGCCGGTAGTAGTGGCGAAAGCACCGCGCAGTTCCCGTAAGTCCGAAGGCAGCAGTTTGCTTTTCCAGGGCCATGTGGACGTTGTAAGTCCGGAGCCAAAGCACAAATGGAGCGTGGATCCATGGGGAGCGCAGCGTATTGGAGACCGCCTTTACGGACGCGGGGTGCTCGACATGAAAAGCGGTGTGGCGGCAATGATTTATGCCTATAAAGCCATACGGGATGCAGGCTACGAACCGGCAGCTGATTTTTCCATCAAAACGGTTATCGAGGAAGAAGCAACAGGCAACGGGACGCTCGCTGCAGCGAACGCCGGACATCTGGCAGATGCCGTTCTCATTCCGGAACCGTTCGGGCAGTGTCCATCCACCGCCCAGCTCGGAAGTCTCTGGCTCCGTGTTCATATCGATACGAGCAGCAATCTGCAGTCGGATAAAACCGGCGTCGGAGCGAATGCCATCGAAAAAGCACAAAGCGTGATTGAGGCTCTGCAGAGCTACCGGGAATACGTCAACCGGGATGAACAAAAGCCGCCGGAATTTGCCCATATGAAAGAGCCGATCGACGTGGAGGTAGGAACGATGCACAGCGGGGACTTTGCCTCTAATATTCCTGTAGAAGCGACACTTGAGGTTCGTTCTGCGGTTTACCCGGGGAAGGACCCGGCCGAAGGAAAGCAGGATCTAATCGATTGGATTCTTGATAAAACAAAAGATGATGAGTGGCTTCGCGAGAATCCTCCGTCCTTTGAATCCTTTGGTTTTCATGCGGAGGGTATGGTGATGCCTGAGGATAACCCTCTGTTTGCCAAACTCGATGAAGCCCATGAACTGGTGACCGGAAAACAATGCGGCAGACAGGCGATTCCGGTAACGACAGATGCCCGGTATTACGGCCTTTATTATGATACGGCTGTTACATGCTACGGCCCATCAGGCGCAAAAATGCACGAACCGGATGAATGGGTGGACCTGGAAAGTGTAAAAAACGTAACGAAAGTGTACGCAGACTTTTTAATCCGCTGGTGCGGCATTTATAAAAAGGAAGGGGAAGGCTGATGAGCTATTCGCGTGCCCTTATTGTGATTGACTACACGATGGATTTTGTAGCGGAAGAAGGTGCACTTACCTGCAGGGAGCCGGGTCAGAAAATCGAAAGCGCTATTTATCAATTAATCGAAACCTATCAGGCCGCAGATGATTTTGTCGTATTTGCCCTTGACCGCCACGAAGAGGGAGATGAGTATCATCCGGAAACGAAGCTGTTTCCTCCCCATAATATAGCTGGAACGAAGGGAAGGGATCTGTATCGAAGCATTCAGAGTCTGTATGAATCTATACGACATCAGCCGAATGTTTGGCAGGTGGACAAAACAAGGTATAGTGCATTTGCAGGAACAAGCCTGGAACTGAAATTGAGAGAACGCGGCATTACCGAGCTTCACCTTGCCGGCGTCTGTACCGATATCTGTATTCTTCATACAGCAGTAGATGCCTATAATAAAGGCTTCGATATCGTCATTCATCAGGATGCTGTAGCAAGCTTTGACGAGGAAGGACATGTGTTTGCGCTAAAACACGCACAAAATATTTTAGGGGCGTCAGTCCAATAGAAAGGAAGAACAGCATGACCGGACAAAATAACCAGGGGCCGCTCGGTGTTGTGCATCAACAGATCGCTGAAGCCTCCCAGCTTATTCAATTGCCAAACACTGTAGAAACAATACTGAAATACCCGAAAAGAAAAGTGGAGGTCCAGTTCCCGGTGGAAATGGACGACGGCCACACCCAGATGTTTACCGGCTACCGGACGCAGCATAATGATGTGCTTGGTCCGGTGAAAGGCGGGCTCCGCTTTCACCCACAAACGGATGAAGAGGAAACCGAGGCGCTGGCCGCATGGATGACGTTTAAGTGCGCGCTTGTTCAGATTCCGCATGGCGGAGCAAAGGGAGGTGTCGTCTGTGATCCTTCTATGCTGAGTGACCGTGAGCTTCGCCAGGTCAGCAGAGGATACACAGAGGCCCTGTTTGACCTTCTGGGTCCCAATAAAGATGTGCCCGCCCCGGATGTGTATACGGATCCAAAGGTCATGAGCGTCATGATGGATACCTACTCCCGGATGGCAGGCGGTCACGAGCCCGGCGTTATCACCGGCAAGCCACCTCTTGTCGGCGGTTCAAAAGCAAGAGAATCAGCAACGGCCCGCGGCGCTGTATATATTATCGAAAAAATGCTTGAGCAGGAGAACAAACGTGCCGAAGACATACGCGTGGCCGTCCAGGGTTTTGGCAACGCCGGACAGATCGCCGCAAGACTGCTGTACGATTTAGGATGTAAAATTGTGAGCGTCAGCGACTCCAAAGCCGCCCTGTATGATGAGGAGGGGCTTGATATTCCGAGAGCCCAGCAGGCAAAAGCAGGAAACAGCGGCCTGCGGGAATACGGAGAAAACTATCTGCTCGAAAATAACATGGACATCCTTTATACTGACGCTGATATTTTGATACCTGCTGCCATGGAAGGCGTTATTACAAAAGATAATGCAGACCGGGTAAAAGCCCCGAAGATTATGGAGCTTGCAAACGGACCGACAACACCGGAAGCAGATCATATTTTAAAGGACCAGGGGCAGGCAGTATATCCGGATATTTTAGTGAATGCCGGTGGTGTTATTGTGTCGTATCTGGAATCCGTTCAGAACCATATGAACTACTATTGGTCTGAAGATGTAATTAATGAACGGATGAAGGAATTTATACTCGAAGCATACGAACAAACGGAAAAATCAGCCTACGAACACAAAACCACCAACAGAAACGGTGCAATGATTTTCGCGATGGACCGGCTGCAGGAAGCAATGGAGTACCGTGGCTGGATATAAAAAATTAACAAATTCTGCATGAATCTATAGTCACAGGGTAGTCAACAAGATAAAATGCTAGTGTGAGCTTTTCCGGAAACGGGAAGAAAAACTGCTAAGAGTTCTAGGAGGGATTAGATGGATTGGTCAAAAGAATTTGATTTTCATAAAAACGATACGGAAGACAGTACAGCAGAAAAAATGAAACGAATCAGCAAATGTATTGATAAGCTCTGGGGAGATTTCGACGAAGTCTTAACGGAAATTGTGGAGCAGGGCGGGCTGGAAAAAGAAGACTACAGAAAACGGTTCAGGGATGAAACATTTACGATTGAACTTCTGGAGTCCGAGTTAAAAGGCTCTGTCAGCGGTCACTTTGATCGTAACATCGATGTCATGGTTGATTTGACACTGGATGAACCGAAAAAGAAATCACTCAGCCAGGTCTTCCTTCCAAACGACAAACTGTATCTGATCGATACGCGCAGCAACCAATGGGTAATTGCCGAAGCCGGCAAAAAACCAAAAGACTGCACAAAGCTTGAGAAAAAGCATATCGAGCAGATATTCGCTCACATGCTCCGTGAGTATAGAGTAACGAAATAACAAAACAGAAAAAAGCATCCAACTTGACGGTTGGGTGCTTTCTTTCATCAGGTGCTTGTGAAAGGAAATCTTGACAATGAGCGCATTTCCACGTATTCTTACATTTGTCTTTGTTCACTGGAGCAAAGGTCATAGTTATACACATAAGCCCTAGTAGCTCAGGGGAAGAGCAACAGCCTCCTAAGCTGTAGGTCGCAGGTTCGAATCCTGCCTAGGGCGCCATAATATATAAGTTACCCCCGGGCCCAGGGCCCGGGGGTTTGTTGTTCAATCCGGTCCGGTCTAAAAGTTGCCTTAGAGAAAATATGTGTCTATAAGCGAAAAAGGTTTGAAATGACCGAACGCATACATTAAAATTAAATTAAAGATTCTGACAAAAAGCGGGAAGGGAGCTAAAATGATTATTA
Source organism: Marinococcus sp. LNSP9103-4 (assembly GCF_056034345.1). NCBI lineage: Bacteria > Bacillati > Bacillota > Bacilli > Caryophanales > Bacillaceae > Marinococcus > Marinococcus sp. LNSP9103-4. The sequence goes on from NZ_JBQLIA010000011.1 coordinate 47,331, forward strand.
TTGTTTTATCCCTGATGTTGTTTGCCGTGCTTACGTATCTGTTTTACGGACTGTGGATTACGAGTGCAGATGCAAAAGAAAGCAGGCAGCTTTGTTCCCTGCTGTACGGAAGCTCGCTGCTTGCGCTTGTACTATTAAATACATCCATGCTTTTGTAAAACTCCGCCCTGGCGGATTTTTTTTGTATTTCGCAGGGTTAAGCCCATAAATAAACGAAAAATGATTAAAGCCTGTATCATCTTTGAAGTGTATAATATAGGGTAATAACTAGAAGCTTATATAAATTAAGAAATCTGCGGCAGGGGGGCTGCAGCCATAGCATTATTTATCATATGAAACGCAATTGGAGTGGGGGACATGGGAAAATTTTATACAATTATCACAGTGATTGGTCTGGGGGTTGCTGGTCTGTTCGGATACCATTGGTATGATACAGAATCGAGCATTCAGACGATTCAGATGCACGAAGAGGTTACCAGCTTATCAAAAGGAACAAACGTATCTTCGGGCTTATCTTCCTTTTCACTAAACGGCAGCGGGGAAGTGCGTTATTTTGGTATCAGTGAAAGATATATTCTGTCTCAAAAAACGCAGAAGAATAATTAAATCTGCCGTAGCTGCAGCTGTCTGTTCTGCTTTATCTGGTGAAAATCAAAAAAGCTGTTTGAAGGCCGTTCAGTTTTTATAGAAAAACGTTAATGGTTGATTTTCAAAGCCCATAATGTGAATATATAACTAAGAGAAGCTTAGACTGCAGATGGGGTTTATAAAAACAGCAGAAGAAGCAAAAAAGAACGATGATAACCGGCAGTAGGGCATCTACCTGACCTGCACTCATAGAGCAGGTTTTGTACGGTTATGTGCAGGGAGGAAAGATATTTTGACTTCAATTATAGCCCACCGGGGGGCTTCAGACCGCCGTCCGGAAAACACCATGTCGGCTTTCCGCCAGGCTGTCACAGACGGAGCAGACGCAATTGAAACAGATGTGCAGCTGTCAAAAGACGGGGTACCGGTACTGATTCATGATACGCTGTTGAAACGTACAACCGGCGCTTCCGGAAGTGTTCACGAATATACATACAAGGAACTGCAGGATTTAAGCGCGGGGGCGTGGATGCATAAAAGGTACCGCAAGGAAAAAATCGTCAGTCTAGAGCAGCTTCTGCAGGAAACAGGCATGGAGGAAATGAAGCTTGTGCTTGAATTAAAAAATTCCAACATTGCTCATAAAGGGCTTGAAGAAGCTGTGATTAACCTGCTGAACGACTATGAAAAAATAGAATCGGCTACAGTGTCAAGCTTCAATCACCGATCGATGGCCTACGTTCGGGAGCTGTCGGAAGAGATCAATATCGCTATTCTTTACGCGGTGCACCTGTACCGCCCGTGTGAATACGCGAAAATCGTCGGAGCTACAGAGCTTCACCCTCATTACCGCACGATCGATAAATCTTGGATTGACGACGCTATTAATTCGGAACTCGAGGTTATTCCTTATACTATTGATAAAAAAAGCGGATGGAAAAAAGCAATAGATGCCGGCGTCACGGGGATTATTACAAATAAACCAAAGGCTCTTCAGCAGTATTTGTATCCCCCTGAGCAGGCAGCGCCGGAGGAACCGAAGCCTTCGGAACAAACGGAACCGTCAAGACTATCCGAACCATCGAATCAAAAAGAAGCTTACACAGATTAAAGCTTCTTTTTTTATGAGTGAATATAATTTCATTTACCGAAATTATTTCATTGCTTACTAAAGAAAAGAGCCGCCTTTTTTACAAAGCGGCTTCCTGTCATTATTTGCTGTTAATAAACCTAGTGTGCTACAGCAGACCTACCTTTTCCAGGCCGCGCGCAATGCCGTCATTTCCCACTTCAGCGGTAATATGGCGGGCATAGCTTTTAACCTCATCCGGGGCGTTTCCCATGGCAACGCTGTTTGGTACGTACTGAAGCATTTCCACATCGTTGTAATTATCTCCAAAGGCATAGCAGTCCTCAAGCGCAATACCGGCTTCAGCGATTAGGTTTTTGATTCCGTTTGCTTTAGACCCTCCAGGAGGAATGACGTCGAGTGAATAAGGGTGCCAGCGCACAAACCGCAGATCCTGCATCTGGTCTACATAACGGTCTTCCTCATCTTCCCGGGCAAACAGAAGGGCCTGATAAATATTGTTCTGTTCTGCAAACGAAGCGTCAAATTCGGGATGCTCTACGCCAAGCGTTGTAATGCTGTCATGAATATCATGATGAAATTCAATATTAGCTTTCATGGCACTGCTGCCCATAAATACAATCGGATGCTCTTTTTCAGCAGCGAAGGACTGCAAAGACTGAAGTTTTGCGGTGGGAATCGTGTTTTGATAAATAGCATTTCCATTATATTTCACAAATTGACCGTTAAACGAAATAAACGTGTGGATATCGAGTTCTTCCCGGAGGTCGTCGAACAAATAAGGGGCTCTTCCGGTGGATATCGCGATTTCATGGCCTTTGCTCCGGAGCATTTGAATAGCATCTCTGGTGGAAGCCGGCAGCTGTTTATTTTCATCGTACAGCGTTCCGTCGATATCGAAAAAAATCATTTTTTTACTCATGTATGGGCTCTCCTTTTCTACACTTTTGCCCGTTTAGTATACTACAATCACTCACGTTCTACCAATACAGTGCCAAAATAGGTTAATAGTAATCATGAAGCAGGGGAGCGGGACGCTTTCTCTGCCTCTGTCGGTAGATAAGAGCATTAATTTCTCCGCCGGTGACTAGAATCAGTCCCACCAGAAACAGCCACAGCATTAGCACGATGACGCCGCCAAGACTGCCATACGTGGAGGCGTAGTTGGCAAAGTTGTTGACATAAAAGGAAAACCCCAGCGAAATCACCTGCCAGAGCAGCGTTGCTGTCATTGCCCCCGGCAAAACAGACCAAAAGGGCATATTATTGTTCGGTGCAAGATGATAGAGCATGGCGAGAATGACGGAAGTAATCGAAATAGTAATAAGCCAGCGCAGGAGCTGAACAAGAAAAACAGTATCCTCCGGAACATAAATAAATGATTGCACTGCCGATAAAATTAAATTGCCGAACACGGGCAGAAAGAGTGCAATAATAACGGAGAGCATTAATCCAAAGGTTAAACCGACAGACAACAGCCGCACCTTGAAAAAGGACCGCGTTTCGATAACATCATAAGCCCCGTTCACCGCCTTAATAAAAGCATTCAGTCCGTTGGAGGCTGTCCATATCGTGCCAATGATTCCGATGGTAAGCAGCCCGTTGCTCGAGCTGTTTATCGTATCTTCAATCGTGTCCTGAAACAGAGAGGCAGCCTCTGCAGGAACGAACTGGTACAAAAGTGATACAGCCCGGTCGGCATCGATATTAAAGTAAGGAAGGAGTGATAGAAACAAAATAAGCAGCGGGAAAATGGATAAAAGGTAATAAAACGCCTGCTGAGCAGCCAGGCCGGCAGCGTTGTCTTTCATTAATTCTGAAAATAAATTTTGAATAAAAGCAGTTATGCTTTTGATACTATCACTCCTTCGGACGGTTCTTCGGTCATTATACAAAAGACTGAAAGCAGAAAGAAAAAAACCTGTGCACAGCTGCTGCACAGGTTTTGCACATTGGGTCCCCCACAGCTGTCAGAGCTTCTAGTCAGTTTCTTCAGAAGAAGAGGAGGGGGCATCCTGTTCGATATATTGCTGGAATGTAACGAGATCCCTGAATTCACGCCCCTCCCATTTCCATTCAGCTTTGGAAGAAGAAGGGAAGGAATTGTCCTTCAGGGTAACATAGTTGCTGATGTCTTCAGTGGCATCAATATAAAATCCGTTGAATGTGGAGCCTTCAAAATCGTTATTGATGACGCTTAAATGTCGTATGGAGGACTGGATACGAAGCTGGGCGGAGTCCCGGCTGCCGTGCGCGTTTTTCCAGGTGTTCTCTGAAAAAGAGACGCGGCTGATTGGACGTTGAGCAGGTCCTTGAACCAGAGCCGTTCCGGCCGACGTTTGGTCCCGCCATACATTATTTTTGAACGATAGATCCTCTGTTTCTGCAAAGGAAGTGTTACGGATGAATGTCCCAACAGCCCCTCCACTTATAGTGTTATGTGAAAAAGTGACCTCATCGGCTCCCTCGACTGCAACAGCTGGATCGGTACTTCTGTTCGAGGAATTAATAATATTGTTTTTCACTACACCTCCGGACGGGACCCGGCCATTTACTTCCCCGGGCACTGCCTGAAGATCGAGAGATGTTCCGGAAGCTTTCTCAAAGCGGTTGTGGGAAACTGTAAACGAAGCTATGTTGCCCTCCAGCACAAAGGCGGGGGCATGCTTCCATCTTTCGACAGTGTTGCCGCTTATGATCGTGTCCTCGTGAATGCTGTCTGCATCTGAACTGGCTATATGGACTGCTGACCCAGGTTCTTCTTCCGCTTTTTGAGACGATAAAAAACGGTTATCAAGTATTTGGAGGGCCCTGGTTTCTCCGGAGGAAGCAATCACAGATGCCGTATTTTCCTGATGAAAGGTGAATTTTTTAATCGTTATGTATTCGGTATCTTCTAAAGAAAAAAACGGCTTATCGCCAGCGGTTTTTAAATGAACGTTTTCATTTTCAAACGGACGGACGGTGATGGGAAGCTGTTCTTCACCCTGTTGGCTCACGTTCACATTTTCCTGATAAGTGCCTTCCCGTAAATAAATAGTATCTCCGGCTTCCGCGGTATCAGCGGCCTTTTGAACAGACTGAAAAGGCGCATCGATAGTGCCGTTTTGCTCATCATTTCCTGAAGGGGAGACAAATATCCCCTTATCGCTCTCGCCGGAATCAGCAGAAAAAGGAAGCATGCCGCAGCCGCTTATAAATAGTAAGAAAAAAAGCATGATAATAACAGAATAAAAACGTGGCATCTGAATCCCCTCCCTGTGAACTGATGAGACGTTGAATGTATGTAAATAAGCAGAAACTATCGTAGCACAATTGTAATAATTGCAACAGTTATAAATTGGAAGAAGACGCACGGGTAGTGTGCGCCTTCAATTTGTTTTAAAGGGTTATCGCTGCTGAAGCAGAAGTTGAGGAATTCAGTGCCTGCAGAGCCACAGCCCGCTGCGCGTCGATTAATGCTGGAGGCAGGCTGCCTTCCTGCAGGGAAGCGTGGTGGGCTACAGCAATCTGTATGGAGATATGAACCGCAAAATGCTGAAACCGCCGAAATTCACTCTGCTCAGCCAGGAGGGCATGAACGCTTCGGGCGTCATCAATAATGGTAGAAAAAGAAGCTGTAAATCCGAGCACTCCGAAAAGCGAGTAATAGAACGGACGTACGTGCCACTGTCCGGACTGCCAATGGCCAAGGACGTCGTCAAAACGTTCAAAGTATGCAGCTTCGTTTATACTTTCGAGATTCAGAGCGGATAAAAAGGAAAGGTACTGAAGTTGAGCACCTTTTTTAAAGTCCCGCTCGAGCAGCTGGTGATGGGCGCTGTTCATATGCTCAATCATCTGTTCCTTATTTCCGGGAAACTGATGAATATAAAGCGTGTGCAGAGGATAATAATCCGCACTTGTTAAATCCGGAAAGGATTCCTGCAGAAACTCGTACCAGGCAGTAAACGCCGGTACAGCTGAAAAGTCGTTCCGGAAGAAGGTGTAATATGATAAAGCGGCAGCGTACGTAGATGTGCCGCGACCCCACGGTCCCTGAACCAACTGGCTGTACAGCTGCTTAAAACCGCTCCAGCTGTCCTCGGGGTTGTCGGACAAACAGTCAAGCATACCAGCGATTGGAAAACGCTGGTGGGACCGCAGCGGTGAAAACCAGCTGTTGTTCTTTTTAATCGTCTGCTGGAGACGGTCAAACCGCTCAATGTCAAACGACTGGTGGTGCAGGGAATACATCGATGCCATCAGCATGAACATGCGGGCGTCCGAATGATGCCACGGATATTTTTTCTTTAACGCTTCATAGGTGTTCAAATACTGCTTTGTAATATCTGTAAGCTGTTGCTGAGTTTCCATCTGAGGGCCTCCTTTTCTCTGGCTATGGTGTAAGTATAGCACGAGAATCGAAGGGTGTTATTCCCTCGTTAGCTCATGGAGAGAGGAAACAGAGCTCCCTACCTGAGAGATGGCCTGCTCGACTTCGCGCAGCTCCTGGATGAGTGAATGAACTTCCGCTTCAGCATCATTGCTCTGCTGGCGGCTTCTTGCCATTTCCTGTACGATACCATCAAACATGCTGTTGATTTCGTGGACCCGTTTCGTGCCGTTACTGATCTGATTGTCCGCGTTTTCAATGTGATTGCTCACAAGCTGAATTTGGTCGTTTGTTTTCCGGACAAGCTGAGATACGGTATCCACTGATTTTTTTGTCTCACCGGAAAGCTTACGGACTTCTGTGGCTACCACCGCGAATCCGCGTCCGTGTTCGCCGGCACGGGCAGATTCAATTGAGGCGTTCAGGGCCAAAAGATTCGTCTGTTCAGCGATCCCAGTGACGATGTTTGTGATATCATCAATTTTAGCTGCAATTGCTTTTAGTTCACCCGTTTCAGTACGCATAAAATCCATGAGCTCCTGGAGGCTTTTCATATGCTTTCCGTGCTGTTCGAGCTCTTGCTTGCCTTCCTCGGACTGGGAAGCGGCTCCGGAGCTGCTCTTAACATTTTCTTTTGAAATGGTAACGACCCTGTTGGAAGTTGCAGTAAGTGAAGCAACAGAGGTATTTGTCTGGTTGAAAACCTCCCGGAGCGAGCGGGTAGTGACAGAAATTTGTTCGTGCAGATGATCTTTAACAGCCTGCTGTTCTTTGTGAAGTGTAAGATGGGCCTCCTCGTAGGCTTCAAGCACAAGCTGCTGCTCGAGGTTAATGATTTTCGTAACCGCAAGAACAGCTGGAAGCAAATCAGCCCGGCTGTTAAGGTGCTGGTCGACAAAATGAAGGATGGACTGCTCCATGTCTTGAAACGAGGACATGTACCATTTAGGCAGAAGGCCGATATGTAAATGAACCTGGGCAATCTTCAGCCGCTTTTGAATAAAAGTATCCTCCATCGTCCCCTGAAACATTTCCTGCACATGGACAGCAAGCGTCCGGCTCAGCCGTTCGACCGAGCTGTGCTCTTCAATGATTGCACGCAGGCTGGGCTCGTTCTTAAGGTTGCGGTAAAAGGCATCAACAATAGCTTCGATGTTTTCAGCAATGACTGGCTGAAGTTCGGATAGTATATAAAGGTCATGGTCAGTTAGATGAATCAGCTGGAGCTGACGATGCAGATCGCTTCCGGGTGAAAGCCTGATCCGGCTGCCGGCATGGGCGTCCCCTGGAAATTGTGAAGCAGGTGCAGATGATGGTTTTGCTGAAAACAGCATATTAATAGCCTCCCGATGCAATAAAAGTATGGTTGATACAGTAATTCTTATATCGGCTGAAGAAATATTAATATTCATGGATAATTAAAAATTTTTAGGAGGCAGGGATAGAATATGAGAAACAAAAAGATGTGGATAGCGGGGCTGTTGTCGCTTCTCATTCCAGGTGCGGGACAGGTGTATGTTAAAAAATACCTCTGGGCGGTGTTGTTTTTTGTGCTTTACGTAAGTCTGCTCGTTACGGTGTACGTGCCGTCCATTTTCGTCGCTGCGATTGCCGTGGTGCATGCGGTGCAGATTGCCGGACGGCAGGAAGCAGAAAGTAAGGACAAATAAAGGGGAAGGGCAGGGTGGAAAAAATTATTTGAAAGGCCCCAGGGTAAAAAACCCGGGGCCTTGTATCTGTGCTATTCGGCTTCGAGCGCCTGAATGAACGCTTCGTCCATATCGACAGCGATAAATTGAATTTCCCGGATGTTGTGCAGCAGCTCCCGGTAATAAATCGCGACGGTCTCGGGGTCCAGGCCGCCGGTGGCGGTGCCAAGCGCCGGCAGGGCGACCCGGTAGATGTGATTCTCCTGGCAGTAGCGTATTAACGCCTGAAGACAGGAATAAACCACGTCATAGTTCGACTTTTCTTCCGGGGCTTCCATCGTCACCAAATGAAGGATGGCTTCATACGGGAGACTGGCAGCCGTAGTCGTGTATAGCTCGCCGCGCTTCGGCTCGTTCTTTTTGCAGTAGGCTTCTGCTTCCTGTTCAATAGTCTCTCCGCCAGCTTTTTTGATGGCAGCGGCAACCCCGCCGCCCATCGACCCCTTCCCGTTTGCAGCATTGCAAATATAATCGACGTTGGTGACAGTGGTTATATCTCCATGTTTTGCACTAAGCATAATTTCTCTTCCTCTCCTTCTGCGCTATTATTCCGTCATCAGCATATCAGAATTTCCAGGCGGCAGGGAGGAGATTGCTCATAATTTATACAAAAGAATTAGACATATACCTGGAAGCCCTATGGAATAACTGCTTTGCTTCTTTGTTCGCATCACTAAGCACATGGTTCTTATTCATGGTCTGCATATTGCGGTCTTCCATAATAATCCTTCCATTCACGATGGTAGTTTCCACCTGATCTTTGGAAGCGGCATATACAATACGGGAATATGGATCTGCTCCTTCGCTCGGATACGTATGAAAATCATAAAGGTTGAGGATAGACAAATCCGCTTTTTTGCCGATTTCGATACTGCCAATTTCCTGGTCAAGACCGACTGCTCTCGCACCTTCGATGGTTGCCATGCGAAGAACCTGTCTGGCATTCATGGCGGTCGGGCCATAGGAGGGTTTATGAATAAGGGCGGCCATCCTCATTTCCTGAAACATGTCGAGCGTGTTGTTACACGGGGAGCCGTCGGCACCGAGACTGACATTGTGATGGTGGTCGAGCAGGTCCGGGATCTCTGCGAATCCGGAAGCAAGCTTCATATTGGAGCTTGGGCAGTGACTGATATGAGCGCCCTTTTGTTTAATAATCTGCTTTTCATGCTCATCGAGCCAGACACAGTGGGCGAGAATAAGGCGCGGGTGTACAAGGCCAAGGTGATCCAGATACGTTACATTTCGCATGCCGGTATCAGCTTCAACAATTTCTATTTCTCCCTGGCTTTCTGAAGCGTGTGTATGCACATACGCTCTGTAATGAGTAGACAGGCGGGAAACTTCGCGCAGCAGCGGTTCAGAGCAGGAGACAACAAACCGGGGTGAAAATGCGTATCGTATTCTATCATTATCCCGACCGTTCCATTTTTCATACAAATCGGCGCTTTCCTGCACGGACTGGCTCGTGGTTTCAAGCAGAGGAGCAGGCAGTTCATCGCCCTTATCCATCATAACTTTGCCGGATAGGGCCCGGATGCCGGAAGCTTCTATGGCTTCGAAGGCAGCGTTTGTATGGTGGACTGTTTCCATGTCGACGATCGTGGTCGTACCGCTCCGGATCAATTCGCCGATACCGAGCATCGCCGAGGCGTGGATAGAATCGGGAGTGTGGGCAGCTTCCATTGGCCATATGCGTTCCTTCAGCCAATCCATCAGCTCAAGGTCATCCGCCTGACTGCGAAACAGTGCCTGGCAAAGGTGAATATGGGTATGGATAAAGCCGGGAAGCACAGTTCGTCCCCGTGCTTCAATCACTTTTTCATCCGGACGGGGAGTTAAAGATGGTTGGATTTCTTTAATGTATTCATTTTCAATTCGTATATCTCCGTGCACAATGTCATTGTTTTCGTTCATCGTCATGATTTCAGCCTGCCGTATTAAGATCGTGGTCATTGTGAACACTCCTTTGTATGCATAAAAAAACGAAGAACACCTGTAAAAGGCGTTCTTCGTAGTTGGAAATTACGGTTTCCAGTAGAAACGTTCAACCCAATTGTTGAATATATACGAAGGGTAAGTGGTAATACCTGCATCGTACCGGGGAATGAAAAAAACTTCAATAGAGTTGGAAGATAATATGACGAAAGATTTACTGGGCAGTATACGAGCCAGACCCTCCAGTTTCTATTTCTTTTATGAATATTCCTGTTTATTCCAAAAAAGAAAGAGAATTTTCAGGAAATGCACAGTACAAAGAGTGAACAATAGCGGCAATGGGTATAGGAAAAGCAACAAAACTATTCCAGAGGAGAATAAATTATGGAGAAAACAGCCATCATTACCGGAGCAAATACCGGAATGGGATTCGAAACAGCGAAACAGCTTGCCGTGAAAGGATTTAATGTCATTATGGCCGTCCGGGACGAGAAGCGCGGGGGAGAAGCCATGAGGCAGATAAAGGCCAGTACCGGAGCTTCACGTGTGCGGGTGATGCGCTGTGATCTGTCCTCTCTTCAGGATATACATACCTTTGTGCGCCAGCTCGAACAGATCGTTCCCTGTGTGGATGTACTGGTTAACAATGCCGGCGTAGTATCGCTGAAAAGAGAGCTTACCGAGGATGGTTTTGAAAGCATGATCGGCGTGAATCATCTGGGGCACTTCGCTCTGACACTGCAGCTGCTGCCTCTGCTTGAATGTTCGGCAGAAGAGGCACGTATCATTAATGTTTCGTCAGGAGCGCACAAATATGGAAGCATTCATTTTCCGGACCCTCATTTAACCAGGGGATATGGAACATGGAAAGGGTACGCCCAGTCAAAGCTGGCGAACGTTTTATTTACATACGCCCTTGCTTCCCGTCTCGAAGGGACGAGTATTCGTGTTAATGCCCTGCATCCTGGCGGGGTAAGTACTATGCTTGGAGTGGACCGGTCTACAGGCTTTGGGCGCCGTATTCATCAAACAATCCGGCCAATGCTTCGCACAGCGGCAGAAGGTGCGGAAACATCGGTGTATCTTGCCGCTTCCCGTGAAGTGGATGGGGTGCATGGCAAATACTTTATTGATTCTTTTGAAGAAGATACTGCCCCTCATGCCCGCGACAGGGAGCTCCAGGAAAAGGTATGGGAATGGAGCATGGACCAGACGAATGTGGAACGACTGCTGGAGGCAGAGTGGATCAATAGATTAAAACGCGAAAATCAGTAAGACAGCTTTATTTTTTTGATTATGTATTTTAAAATATATTAAATACAGGAAATGACAGAAAGGATTATTGGCGTTGAGTAAACAACTGTACAATTTCATGTTAAACCATGCAGAAGAGATCGTGACTACATGGATGGAAGATATTGAAGCACAGTCGGAAGCTATCTACCCGAACGATGCCGACCGGAGGGAGGCATTCCGGGGAAGACTCAAGGGATTCATTCAGGAAACGGCAAAAGCAGTAATAGGGGAGGAACCATCACTTACTGACTGGGCGCAGCTTACGGCAATGGACGGGCTTGAAAACCAGGGGCCGAGGTTTTACTCGGTAGAGTTTTTCAGAGTCGGGCGTGTTGACCTCTGGAAGCGTCTGTCTACCTATTTCAAAGAACGGGAGGACGAGATTTCTCCGTTGCAGGTGGCTGAGTGGGCAGAGAAGATTCAGTCGGTGTTTGAAAAGGGACTGGAGCTTGTAAACCAATACTACTATCAGATGAATGAAGCTCAGCTCGAGGCCCAGCAGCAGATGATGGTGGAGCTGAGTGTGCCGATCATTAAATTAATAGGGGATATTGGTGTCCTCCCACTTGTCGGAGATATTGATACGCACCGGGCGAAAATGATTGAAGACGTGACTCTTACAGAGGTGGCAAAGCTTGAACTCGATGTACTGATTATTGATATGTCCGGAGTGCCGATCATCGATACAATGGTGGCTCAGCAGCTGTTTAACCTGCATCACGGGCTGAGTTTAATCGGCACGGAAATCATTATTACCGGCATTCGCCCGGAAATTGCAGAAACGGCCGTGCGGCTTGGGATTGATTTCAGTAAAGTAAAAACCTTTGCTCATCTGCAGCAGGCCCTCGAACAGAAGATGAATATTCAAATTAAGAAATAACAAGTATACAGATGCAAAAATAGCCCTTCGCAGTAAATCTGCAAAGGGCTATTGTAGTAAATATGCCGGAATTTCCTAGTACTCGCTGTAATTCGACAGCGCGTAGGAGGAATCGTTGGATGACCGGACATTTGCTTTATTATTCAATTCGGCAGTGAGCTCCAGAAACCACTGTTTATCATTGGTGACCAATGCAAGATCAATCAGGTCATGCAATTCATCCTCTGAAACAGGCTGTACGGTATTCAGCTTGCTTACTTTGTGGAGCAGCAGTTCAGCTGATTTTTCCATTATATCCTGATTATCAGAGGAGATGACTTTTACTTTAATGGTTTGATAAGATTCTTCAATTGCTTCTACATAGCCTACAACCAATTCACCATAAATGGTGGTTCCTCGAACCCAATCTCCTACCGAAATAATATCGTTTGTTGGTAACATTCGCGTAACCTCCTAAGGATTACCTATTAATTAATAGTGTTGTAATCTGAATTATCTATAACTATACATTTCCCTGTTTTTGATTGCAAAAACATTGCTCAGTTAATTTGTGATACATTTTTTCAGCATGTCGGCAATAGTAAATTGATCAAGGTGTTCTCCAAAAACGTATTCACCCTCCGAAAAAACACCGCCCAGCACTTGTTTCATATTAGCCCCAACGGAGCAATCGGGGTTTTCATCCGGGCACCGGGGCTGCAGAGTGCCTTTTGATGTGACCTGGTATACATCCCACAATGTGACGGACTCCGGAGGGTGGGAAAGGACAAAACCTCCACCGGCGCCTTCCTTGGACTGAATCAAATCATGCTGCTTCAACAGGCTTAACACCTTACGGATCCGAACCGGGTGCACAGAGGCACTTTCAGCAATGAAAGTGCTTGAGGCAGCTTTCTCGGGCTGATGGGCGAGCAGTGTCAAACTGTGTACAGCTAAAGAAAAGTGGCTGTTCATACGTATCTCTCCGGGTAAAAAGAATTGTTAATGTTTATACTGTAATTATAAATATTACAGTTTTGTTTGTCAACGTTTGATGCCTGTGAAAATGGACGGAAGCTGCTCGGCAGGGAGAAATATTATCACTGTTCCGGTCAACTCGTTATGATTCATAAGCCTTTTCGTGTTATAATATACTTCTATTCATGCATTGTACTTTTCCGTGTCATTGATCCTATGAAAAGGAGTGAAGACATGAAAACATTTGAAGAGGTGGTCCGTACTTTAGCGGACATTGAAATGCAGTCTGTTGCTCAAACGAGATCAAGACACGAATTCCAGAACGAGCGCGAATACTATTCCCATTTTCTCCGTAATAAAGATCTTTCTTTTTATTTGGAAACTGTCGAAGAGATGTTTCCATTAGAAGCAAAGAAATACGGAGCAGAGGAAATTGTGCGTGGGATGGCTGAATATATCGAAGCAGGTGCCATGCCTGAGCGGGAGCCGCTGACTGAATAAAGGGGAAGCGGAAGATAAATAAACCGAATTGAATGTTATATCCGAAGGGTCCGGTTTACCGGGCCTTTTTTATTTTTGCAAATTCAACTTAAAAGGATGGTTTAAAAACAGAGGCATACATGCCTTTTGCAGAGAGAAGAAAAAACAAAGGGGAGGCGAAGAAAATGGAAGTCAGTCCGGAATTTCTGCTGTACATGTCATTCATCGGTACGACAAGTACGGCGCTGATGCAGCTGTTAAAGCAGGCGCTTCCGCTGCCGAAAAAGTATATCCCCCTTCTGACGCTCGGGATCGGGGCAGCCCTGGCACTTGTTCCTTTTCCGTACTCGAATGCCGTTCTGGCAGAGCGGGTATGGGCAGGCGTGCTTGCTGGACTCGGGGGCACCGGAATTTTTGAAAATGTGCAGAAAAGCAGAAAATAGTAAAATATCCTGCTGAAACCTGAGTGAGGACTCAGATAGAAAAAAAGAGAAAGAAATCAATTCCCTCCTCTTGTTCAGAAAACTTTTTCATTTGCGGGGACAGGAAAATTTTTATATAATATGTCTGCGCACAACAAGAATCCCCCGCTTGCAGCAGGGGATTTTTATTGAGGTTTTGTTATGCTTTTAAATAACGTGGGCGCTGTTTGGGTATATTTCCCGCTGCTGTTAAAAGAAACGAAACAAAACCCTTGTGTGACAAGGCTTCCTGATTGCAAGACAGGGAGTCAGGAATGTATCTTGCAAATATATTCCGGATAGGTGAGAACAAATGACAGAAGAAAATCAATCGTACCGGGTGTTACTGTATTACAATTACACGTACGTGGAAGACCCTGAGACCTTTGCTGCAGAGCATCTGGCTTTCTGCAAGGAGCTTGGTTTGAAGGGTCGGATTATTGTTGCAGAGGAAGGCATCAATGGTACTGTTTCCGGCACTGTAGAACAGACGGAGGCATACATGCAGGAGCTGACAGGCGATGAGCGGTTTAAAGATACCGAATTCAAGGTGGACTATGCCGACGGGCACGCATTCAAAAAAATGCATGTGCGTCCGCGTTCAGAGCTGGTGTCGCTGTATCTCGAAGATGACATTAACCCAAATGAACAGACTGGTGAACACTTGAGCCCGAAAGAATTTTACGAAGCGCTTCAAAGCGATGAAACCATCGTTCTTGATGCCCGGAATGACTATGAATATGATCTTGGGCATTTCCGCGGAGCGATTCGCCCGGACATTAATGCCTTCCGGGAGCTGCCGGACTGGGTCAGGGAAAACCGGGAGCAGCTTGAAGGTAAAAAAATATTAACCTATTGTACCGGGGGCATCCGCTGTGAGAAGTTTTCCGGATTTTTGAAAGAAGAAGGGTTTGACGATGTGGCACAGCTGCACGGCGGCATCGTTTCCTACGGTAAGGACCCTGAAGTAAAAGGGGAACTGTGGGACGGAAAGTGCTATGTATTTGACCAGCGTATCAGTGTGCCGATCAATCAGGTTGAGCATCGCGTAATCGGCAGGGACCACTTTGACGGGGAACCTTGTGAGCGATACGTTAACTGTGCAGATCCTGACTGTAACAACCAGATCATCTGCTCTGAGGAAAATGAGCATAAATATATGAGAAGCTGCACAACGGAATGCATGACTCATCCAAGAAACCGTTATATGGAAGAGCAAGGGCTAACGGCAAAAGACGTGCAGGAAAAAATCGAAGCGAGAAAAGCAGAACAGATGCAAAACGCATAAATGCATAATAAATGAAGCCTCCGGCCTGCTGGGCCGGGGGCTTCATTTAGGTTTGCCTGCGGTATTTGTTCCAAAGTGTAAGCTCCAGGGCGATAATGCAGACAAGCAGCCAGAACAATCCGACTGAAATGCCTGCAACTACATCTGTAAAGTAATGAACGTCCAGGAACATCCGGCTGACAGCGACAAGGAGGGCAGCGAGCGTCAGCAGTATGCCGAGCATCCACTTCCATACAGTGGCAAGTGTACTTCGGATAACAAGATAGGCAAGAAATCCGTAAAAAGTAACGGCTCCAGTAGCGTGGCCACTCGGGAAGCTGTATCCGGTCCCGTCATAGGCGGCGAGCACTTCCGGGCGCTCTCTTGAGAAGAAATTTTTGAAAACAGTGGTGATAATGCTGATACCAATCATATTTACGGCAAAATAAACTGCATGCCATCTGCTAAAAGATGAAAAAAACAACAGATATACTGTGATAGCAGCGGCACCGATTGTCAGCCAGGTAACTGAACCGCCTTCCGTAATGATGCCCATTATGGACTGCAGAAGATCGGTATTGAGCGCTGATACAATATTTTGGGCTGTTCGGTCGACCATAAATGTTTCCTGTTCGAGTACCTCTTCACCCATATCGAGAAATAAAAAAGCTGTCGTAAACAGTGCGAGCAGACCGGCAATGATAAGTATCCAGGAACTTTTTGGAACATCGGACAGTTGAAGACCTTTGAAAGACAATGACATTTGCTCCCTTAATTTGTTTTTAGACCTATTCCCTTGAGGATGATGGTATTAAACAAAAAACCAGGCTGCGCGAGGGCAGCCTGGAGCGTATTGGTAGTGCCGGTTAAACCTTCGTGTTTGGTTTCCGGTCTTCCTGTTCTTTTTCCATTTCGGGTTTGCCTGTTTCGCCCATGCCGCGCATAAAAGCAATGCCGAGCGAAAGCGTGTGGTTTACTTCCGGGTCCCGGAGGAGCTTTAACAATTGGAAAATGTTCACGGTTTGTTTTTCCTGTTCTTTTTCCTCTTCGAGTTTTGCTACACGCTCAAGTCCTTTGTTTAATTTCAACAGGAGCGGCTGCATGCTTTCAATATCGAGCTTTCCGGCTTCGCCGGCGAGAAGAAGCATGTTTTTAATCATGTTGGTGCTTCCTTCGGTATTCATCGCGTTTACAGCTACGTTTAATACCTTATCGCCTTCGCTTAGAAGTCCATTTGCCATATCAAGCAGGCCGGACTCATCAAGAAGGTTCGCAGTGCGCATCATCTTTTCAAGGCTTTCTTTGTTATCAAGCAGCTGGGACTGGAGTTCTTCCATGTCCCGCTGTTTGATTTCTTCTTCGGAGAATTTCAGCTTCTCAATATGAGTTATGCGCTCAGCCATTAGCGGTTCTCCTTTCTCACCATGTCGCCAGGGAAGATGTAGTCATTACGTTTCCATTTCCGTTCAACTTCCACGCCGTTCTGAGGGTTAGGATTTCCGTATCGGAAATTGTTTTTCGGCATCGGTGCTTCCCCGTCTGTACTGAGTATTTCCATGAATACCTGCGTTTCTTTGTAGGCCGGTGTATCCGTATCCTTATCAGCTTCGCTGCTCGTAAGTCGGTTAATGGCTGATTCACCGGAATTGTTCATTGGAATGTAAAGCTGTTTTTCTTTCACACGGTCAGTAACAAGCGCCTGGATGCGTACAGCCCCGTACGGCGATTTCAAGCGAACAAGGGCGCCGCTTTCGAGTCCGCGTTCTTCGGCGAGTTCCGGAGAAATTTCCACGAAATTGTCCGGGGTTTTCAGCGTGATTCCTTCCGTTTTGTACGTCATATTGCCTTCGTGGAAGTGCTCAAGCATCCGTCCGTTGTTCACGTGCAGGTCGTACTGCTCGCCGAAGGTTTGCGGTTCGGTCCAGTGCACCGGATAGAATCTTGCTTTTCCGTTCGGGAACTGGAAGCGGGATTCGTAAAGAAGCGGCTCATCCTTGCCTTCTTTGGTTACAGGCCATACGAGAGAGTTATATCCTTCAAGCCGTTCGTAGGATACTCCTTCGAAAAACGGGGAGAGTGAAGCAGCTTCTGCCATAATTTCAGACGGGTGGCTGTAGTTCCAGTCTGCGCCCATCCGGTTAGCCACAAGCTGAAGAATTTCCCAGTCCGGCTTAGAGTTACCGAGTGGATCAAGCGCTTTGTATAAACGCTGGAAGCGGCGCTCGGTGTTTACAAACGTGCCGTCTTTTTCGAGACTTGGGCTTGCAGGAAGTACAACGTCCGCAAACTTGGCGGTTTCGGATAAGAAGATATCCTGTACTACGAAGAAGTCGAGCTTCTCGAAGCCCTGCTGTACGTAGTTAATGTTGGAGTCTACAAGCGCCATTTCCTCGCCTTTCAAATAGAGGCTGCGGAGGCGGCCTTCGTGCATCGCATCGACCATCTCATGGTTGGTCATGCCGACTTCACTGGAAAGCTCTGTGTTCCAGCCCTGCTCAAACTTCCGGCGGACGTTTTCGTCTTCCACGGATTGGTAGCCTGGAAGAAGATTCGGTGCGCTTCCGAAGTCTGTTGCGCCCTGAACGTTATTATGTCCGCGAAGCGGGTAGGAGCCGGTTCCGTGACGGCCGTAGTTGCCGGAGACAAGCAGGAGGTTCGATATTGCCGTACTTGTATCCGCGCCGCCGGAGTGCTGGGTAACACCCATCGCCCACAGGGCACAGGTAGTATCTGCTTCGTGAATGCTTTCGGCAATGCCAATCAATTCCTCACGGGAGAGCCCGGTCTGCTCTACAGCGTAATCGATGGTGTACATCTCGAGTTCTTTCACAAAGTCATCGTAGTAATCCACGCGTTCATTAATAAACTCTGTGTCTTCCCAGCCCTGGTCGATAATGTATTTTGCTACTGCGTTCAGCCATACAAGGTCCGAGCCTGGCTTCGGCTGGATAAACATGTCCGAGCGTTCCGCCATTTCATGTTTTCTGATGTCGGAGACGATCAGCTTCTGGTTGCGCAGCTTATGGGAGCTTTTAATCCGTGTGGCAAGAACCGGGTGGGATTCAGATGTGTTTGTCCCGACGGTAATAATAAGCTCCGCGTTTTTAATGTCTTCTATCGTGCCGGTGTCCCCGCCGTAGCCTACTGTGCGGAAAAGGCCCTGGGTAGCAGGAGTCTGGCAGTACCGGGAACAGTTATCAATGTTGTTTGTGCCCATAACGGAGCGGGAGAGCTTCTGCATAAGATAGGACTCTTCGTTTGTTGTCTTGGAAGAGCTGATAAATGCAAGAGCGTCGTTGCCGCTTTCTTCTTTAATGGAAGTGAAGTTCTTCTGAATAACATCTAAAGCATGCTCCCACGTAGTTTCGACAAACTGGCCGTTTTCACGGACGAGCGGATTCTGAAGGCGTTCTTCGCTGTTTACAAAATCCCAGCCGAATTTGCCCTTTACACAGGTGGAAATGCCGTTTGCAGGTGCTTCTGCCTGAGGCTCAATTTTAAGGATTTCACGGTCCTTCGTCCAGACATCAAAGCTGCAGCCAACTCCGCAATAAGTACAAACTGTTTTCGTTTTTTCAATACGGTCGTCGCGCATTTTGGATTCCATGTTGGAGAGAGCCAGAATTGAGCTGTAGCCGGTTTCAACGTCCTTGGTGATATCGATCATCGGACGAAGAGTATCTTCTTTGATCCCGGTCATGTAGCCGGCTTCGCCTTCCATATTTGTTTCGATTAAAGCGTTACATGGACAGACGGTGGAACAGTGGCCACAGGATACACAGGAGGATTCGCCGATAGGAACATCGTTATCCCAGATAACACGGGGGCGTTCACGTTCCCAGTCAATGGAAAGGGTTTCGGTCACCTGGACATCCTGACAGGCTTCCACACAGCGTCCGCAGAGAATGCACTGATCCGGGTCATACCGGTAGTGAGGATTCGTATAATCTTTTTCATACGGCTTAGTTTCAAAGGGAACGCTCTGGTGTTCGACACGCATTGCTTCCACTGTATTATGAATTTCACAGCCGCCATTATTGTAATCGCAGACGGTACAGTACAGCTCGTGATTATGCAAAATCCGGTCCATCGCAATTTTTTGTGCCTGATCAACGTCAGGGGTGAGGGTTTCGATGACATCATCTTCTTTAAATTCGGTGGAACAGGCACGGACAATTTCTCCGTTTACCTTCACCATACAGGTGTCACAGGTTTCAATTGCGCCCAGGCTCGGGTGATAACAAACATTTGGGACTTCCTCATTGGTGCCGCGCGTGTAGTCGAGGATTGTAGAGTCATCCGATACTTTGCGCTCGGTGCCATTCATCGTTACTCGAATAATCGACAAAATAATCATCCTTCCATTTTGGAAATAAAGTTGGACTAAAGGAATAAAAAAGTAGTGGACGGTAGATGAATGCAGCACTCGCTTATGTAATAGTCAAGGGAGTGCACCTTTATTCTAGGGATTACAGAGGAAAATGTAAAAAATAATAAAGATATACTCCCACACTTCCACGAAATTAGAAATTTAAAACAATATTTTAATAATTATCGGCCGCCCTGTTGACCCGTGTGGCATTTGTGATTAAATCAAAACTAGATTATAATGCTTTTGGATAGTAAATATGTGAATAATACTTAATTAAAGGACACTGATAAACATGAGGCCAACAGAAAACGAAAAGGATATCGCAAGCTTTGCCGGCAAACTGCTTCGGGAGAGATTCGCCAAAGGCCCGGAAGCCGCGCATGTGGTAATGCAGGGACCGTTCATCACCATCTACCTGCGGCATTTCCTGAGCCCAATGGAGCGGGTCATTCTCGAGCAGGAGGGCGAACAGGCTGTTTTCCGTCTGCGTGAAAGTATGATGCACAAAATTGTTCCGGAAATTAACGGATACGTGCAGTCGGTCACCGGCCAGGTGTATAAAAACTTTTACCACGACAGCGATTTTAATAAAGAATCGAGTATATTTGTCGGAATCGACGAGAATGCATATGACGGCGAAAATCCGTTTAAAGAATATGCGGGTAAAAAGAAGCTTGAAGAGCGTGTAAGGCAGGTTACTGCAGAGGCAGAAAAGGAACCCGACAAAGTCTTTTCAGGAATGCTGAATAATAAGACTGTTCTCGTGATCCGGGAAGGGCTGCTGATTAACATTGAAAAAGAGTTAGTACAGCAAGGATATGAAGAGCAGCTGAAGGTAACTAAACGCAAACTGGAAAAACGACTGTTAATAGAAGGGAAGTCGTTTACCTCCATTGCCGGGATGAACATTGCTGACGTGTTTGTTGACTGGGACTTTGAACGGGACCGCAGCGTCATTGTCTTTATTATGAGCGGGTCGGGCTAGAGGCAGGGTGCTCCTCCAGCCAGCCTTCTTTATCAGCCGGCGTATGCCTGAAAACAGTGGACACAGTAAGAGTAGTTCTTTTGAGTGAGTGGCTGCAGGGCAGCTTCTTCCAGCAGGCTTTCCCAGTCCGAGGGCCTGCTGTTGCTCATACAGCGGTCATTAACAAATACCGATTTGTGAATCTTTTGACCGTCGTGATCAATTAAAAATTTCATAAATTAAAAGGATGCTCCTTTCACAAAACAAATAAAAAAAGCCAAAAAGATAAACAGGAGGCAGGTACCTCGTGTCTCTTTTTGGCTTATGGGAAATAGCGCCATTGTCTATCCATTTCCACCGTTTATTTAATTGCTCTTAAGTAATTGCTTCGTATGTACACCCTAAAGGATATGGCGTTTAATTGCAACCATGATAAAAACAGGCAGCAATGCTATTCGCTGGCCGGTGTATCGACTAATCCGGTGAAACGCAGACGGAAAGACGTTTCGTCTTCATCAATATAGCCCCAGGCAATACGATCTTTTTTCCAAAAGATTTTAAATTGGTTACGGTCAACAATTTCAAAGCTGTCGCACTCTGAGATGATTCCAAGCATCTCCAGTTCACGGCAGATTCTCTTTGTCTCTGATAAATACCACATATTCTCCCAGCGAGGGTGCTCAAAACGGCTTGTTATTTCTGCAATAACTTCAATAGAGCCATTCTGGAGAACACGGTACCGGCCGAAGGAAGCTGCTTGATATTCCATGTATTTCTCCCCATTCGTTTTTCTTTTATTATGCATGAAAAACTAGGTAATTTCTACTTTTAAAAAACTCCCGGCCTCGGCCGGGAGTAAAAAGTTTTGGAGAGAAAGTGATGCTCGAATTAAATTTTTGAATCAGTGAAAAGCTGTTTTATTTCCATTTCATGACGACTTTCAGTTTGTTCTGCTCAAAGTAGTAGGAGTCTATTTTTCCATAAGGAACTTTTTTCATAGGCTCAAATACTTCCAGGTGAAAACCTGCCTGCTGCTCCTGAGCAGAGAAATAAGGCGGGCGGTCGAAGATTTCCCTGAATACGTCGTCCGCTTCTAAAGGGGAAATGGATTTTAACGTGAAGTAAAGGGTCCGCTCTGAAGCGTGGGAAGGTTCCAGCAGCATACTGAAGCGGCTCTGGCTGCTGTCATTTTTAACGCCTTCAATACGCAGGACCTGGTCCTGGATATGAACGGCGGAAATATCCACATTGTCCATTTTTTTAACCTGAAGTACCTTCAAAAACATTTTTTCCGTTACTGGAATGGTTACTCCGTTTTCTTTTGCGTCGGTCACTCGTTTTTTAATAGATGAAAAAAGACTCACTATTGATTTCCTCCTCATAAATTGGCTACTTATACACATTCCCGGATAAGCCTGTGAAGGAACGTCTTTTTTAGTTCGGAATAGATTTTTATTCGCTTAATTAAAAAATGAATTTCAGTATAGAAATGGAAGCAGCCGTCCTTAAGGATCTCTGTCCGCCTAATAAAGTTTATTGATTAAACAAACAAAGAATGATAATGTGGTTTGTGATCGCTTACATAGAGGAAGGAGGGAAGAGTAGCACGTCTACTCAAGTATATGAATTCTAAACGAACGATGTATGTAGTATTAGTTACCATGGTAGCTACACTTGGCGGCTTATTGTTTGGTTATGATACGGCCGTGATTTCCGGAGCGGAGGGGTCACTGCAGACCTACTTTGCCGACAGTCTGAACCTAAGTCCACTTATTCACGGGTTGACGGTTTCAAGTGCGCTAATTGGATGTATTATTGGCGGATTGGTTTCGGGCTTTTTTGCAAACAGAATAGGAAGAAAGTTTACATTGATTATAGCGGCGGTTTTGTTTCTTCTTTCCGCATTGGGTTCAGCCTACCCAGAGCTGTTATTTTTTAATGCTGGTGAGCCCTCTGTCGCACTTTTAATTGTATTTAATATTTACCGGATTATCGGTGGTATCGGGGTAGGGCTGGCCTCAGCGGTCGCACCTATGTATATTGGCGAAATGGCGCCACCTAATATTCGTGGGAGGCTTGTGTCCCTCAACCAGTTTGCGATTATTTTCGGTCAGTTCGTCGTGTACTTTGTCAACTGGGGGATTGCCCGCGGACAAACGGCGGAATGGGTGGATGCTCTCGGCTGGAGGTATATGTTTGCTTCGGAAGCGATTCCAGCTGCTTTGTTTTTACTGTTCATGCTAACAGTGCCGGAGACGCCGCGGTATTTGGTTTCCAAAAACCGGGACGACAAAGCCATGAAGATTTTATCCAGGATCTATGATCAGACGATGGCTAAGGCTACATTCTATGAAATTAATCAGTCATTTGATAAAAGAAAAGAAAAATTGTTCGCCTACGGAAAGCTGATTATTATTATTGGTATTCTCCTGTCGATTTTTCAGCAGTTTGTCGGCATTAACGTTGCGCTGTATTATGCACCGAGAATATTTGAAAGCATGGGAGCGGCAAGAGACGCTTCGTTATTCCAGACCATTATTATGGGGGCCGTCAATTTAATATTTACAGTCATTGCTATCATGACAGTAGATAAATTCGGTCGGAAGCCACTGCTGATTATCGGATCTATTGGAATGACCATAGGCATGTTTGGTGTTTCGGCTCTCGCTTTTACCGGCACAATTGGTATAGCGACGCTTGTATTTATTATCATCTATACGGCTTCCTTTATGATGTCGTGGGGACCAGTGGTATGGGTGCTTTTATCCGAAATATTCCCTAACAAAATCCGCGGTCAGGCTCTCGCTATTGCGGTGGCAGCCCAGTGGGCAGCTAACTATTTTATTTCTTCCACGTATCCAGCCATGATTGAGTTCAGCGGTGGATTAACGTACGGATTTTACGGTCTCATGAGCATATTGTCTGCTTTGTTCGTATGGAAATTTGTCCCTGAAACGAAAGGGAAAACGCTTGAAGAGATAGAGATGGGATTAAAAAAGTAAGAGTATAAAAAAAGAGGCCCGGCTGCCATTAGTGCAGTCCGGGCCTTCTGTATTTTATGCTTCGTTTTCTTCTTTAGGAACATAATGAAAGTATTCAAAATCTGCAGGCTTGGAAGAAAAACTGTCCTGGCACTGCATACCGACAAAAGCGCCTGTAAAAAAGCCATCGCCCTGGATATGGTCATCCGATAGTTTAGCGGAAGGAAAAGAAATATCCACCGCAGTCCAAGTGTTCCCATCAAAAGAATAGGAGAACCAGTACTTGTCCATACGTACAGAGACTTTAAGATAAATCGTTTCTACACTGCGATCAATTTCAATATCGCTGTCTCCAAGCGGCGTGTCAAACTGATAATGGTCATTAGCTAGAAGGGTTAAAATCCTTCCTTTACTTTCATCGTGGGTAATGTAAAAATAAACCCAGTTTTGCGTATTGTAATAGCAGACCATGCCTGCGGACTGCTGAAAATGATCCGGATCAAACTGAACGGCGGTTTCAGCATCAAAATAAAAGTGCTGCCACCTTCTTGCGACAAATGCCTGGGTGAATTTGGACGTCAGGGAGTCTTTACCGTACAGCCGCAAATAGCCTGGGCGGTCTTTAAACGATAACGTATTTTCTTCTAAAGGGATCCGCAGTGTCTGGAAGCTCTTATCCAAATTACCAGTGTTAAAATGACTGTAAACAGGAGAAGCTGATTGCTGTGGCTCCTCCGAAAGACCAGGGCCCTCCACGTATAGCGAAGGCTCATTGCTGCCGGCTATGTAAGGCCATTCTTTTTCCCAATAAACCTTTTGAATGGCGGTTTCTCTTCCGAGAGGGCAGAAGCCCCGCGGATCCAGTAAAGGTTTTTGTGCCTCTTTTAGCGGCCGGCCGGTCAGGTGTACAAAATACCATTCGCCGTTCTGTGTTTCTACAAGAGAGCCGTGCCCCGCTTTCTGCAAAGGGTTTCTCGGATAGGGCCAGGACGTAATAAACGGGTTTTCCGGGTGGACCTCGTAAGGGCCGAACAGTGATTTGGACCGTGCGATGGTAGCTGCGTGGTCAAAGGTAGTGCCGCCTTCCGCGGTAAGCAGATAATACCATCCATTAACTTTATATATATGTGGTCCCTCGGTCAGCTTGATATCTGTACCGGTGAAAATAATCTGCCGCTCACCGATCAGCTTTTCTGCTTCAGCGTCGTATTCCTGCAGAGCAATACCGTAAAAGCGGTGATTGCCCGGCCGGTAATCCCAGACCATATTCAGCAGGTATTTTCTGCCGTCGTCGTCATGATAGAGGGAAGGGTCAAAGCCGGAGCTGTTCAAATACACAGGATCGCTCCATTCACCGTCAATCGTATCGCAGGTGACGAGGTAATTATGGCCGTCCTTCCAGATGCCGTCGATTTGTTTAATATCTGAATAAATAAGCCAGAACTGATTATCGTGCCAGGAGAGAGCGGGCGCCCAGACGCCGCCTGAGTCCGGATTACCAGCCATATTCAGCTGGGAGGTCCGCTCGAGAGGATGTTTGACGACTTCCCAGTTTTTTAAATCCTTTGAGTGATGAATCTGCACCCCAGGGAACCATTCAAACGTGGAAGTAGCAATATAATAATTCTCTCCGGCCCTGCAAATACTCGGGTCAGGGTTAAAACCAGTCAAAATTGGGTTAGTAATTTGATCATTCACGAAAGTAGCCTCCTTAAATTGGTAACGCTTTCAAAATAGATTGTATAAGCAATAAACTAAATATAACTTAATTCCTGATTCTGCTCAACTATCAATTTGTTTTAAAGCGCAAAAGTGGATGAAAACATAAATTATTGCGAATAGATACCCATAACTTTGTTTAATTAAAAAACTATATAATAACCAAAAGAAAATATATGCTATTATGTACGTAAACCGAACAAAATTGAGACGTAGGAGAAGATAATATGCGCACGGGAGACCAAACTCTGGTAAAGCAAATAAATAAATCAATTGTGCTGACGACCGTTCAGCAGAAAAGCCCAATCTCGAGGGCGCAAATTTCTAAAGATACCGGACTGAATAAAGCTACAGTTTCAAGTCTGATAGCCGACCTGCTGGAGGGCAGACTTGTGGAGGAGATGGGGGCAGGGCTTTCCAATGGAGGAAGAAAGCCGACGATGCTGTTTTTTAATAATAAAGCCGGCTATGCTATTGGAATTGATCTTGGAGTAAATTATGTTCTCGGTATACTGACAGATCTGCAGGGAGCGATCGTTGCTAAAATTAATGAACCGCTGATTTCCATTGATGAAGGGGCTGTGTTTAATAAGGTGGAGGAAGTCATTGAGGACCTTACGGAACAGGCGCCGAAAAGTGCCTATGGGATAGTGGGAATCGGTGTAGGTGTGCCGGGGCTGATCGATAACGAAGGGACCATTTTGTTCGCCCCAAACCTGGAGTGGAAAAATGTGCATTTAAAACAGCATCTGGAGAGAAAATACGAACTGCCGGTATTCATTGAAAATGAAGCAAAGGCTGGTTCGCACGGGGAAAAACGTTACGGAGCCGGCCAGGGCGTTTCGAACTTTATCTATGTAAGTATTGGTATCGGTGTCGGCGCCGGGATTTTTATTAATGACCAATTATACAAAGGCGGCAGCGGTATCTCAGGCGAAGTCGGTCACTTCACCATTGAACCAAATGGAAGGAAATGCCGGTGCGGCAATAAAGGCTGCTGGGAGCTGTACAGCTCAGAAGGCGCTCTGGTGGAAAAGACAGCCCATCTCTTTTCAGACCGGGAAGAAGTAACGACCGAATGCCTGATCGCAAAGGCAAAGGAAAGAAACCTGGAAGTGCTGAACGCTTTTGACCAGGTGGGAGAATATATTGGTATTGGACTTACGAATATTATCAATATATTCAACCCGGAAAAAATTATTATAGGCAACCGTTTTGCAGAATTGGAGCAGTGGCTTCGCAACCCTATCGAAAGAGTGTTTCAGCAGCGGCTTCACGAGGAATTCCGGGACTCTTTCACGTTATCCTTTTCCGAAAACAGCATTTATTCATGCGCGCTGGGCTCTGCGGCTTTTTCAATTGAAACATTTTTTTCAACCAGCAAAGTCACAGTTGTATAAGCATGGAAAGGAGTTTGTCCGATAATGAACAGTAAAATTTATCAAGCGCTTACATGGGTGATGAATTTTGCCTATGTGCAGGTGCTCTGGGTGTTTTTTACGCTGATGGGCGCTGTAGTCGCAGGCGTATTTCCGGCTACAAATGCTTTGTTTGCAGTAGTGCGGAAATGGGTGAGCGGAGAAAAGGACCTGCCGGTTTTTTCTTATTTCTGGAAGATATATAAGCAGGAATTTATTCAGTCCAATAAACTTGGGGCGGTAGTCCTTTTTTTACTTGTGCTTGTTTTTCTCGATATTCAGTTCATAGCGGCAAGCGATACGCTGAACTGGCTGCACATACCGCTATTTGTTTATATCCTTTTTGTATTTGTTTTTCTTTTGTATCTATTTCCATCGTTTGCTCATTTTGACGATAAACTAAGAAATGTTTTAAAAAATGCATTTTTTATTATGCTGACTCATCCCGGTCACTTATTCTTTTTAACGTTGAGTTTGTGTCTTCTGGGGGTTATTTTTTACATGGTGCCGGCACTCGGATTCATATTTGGCATAAGTGCCACGGCGTTTGTTGCTACCGTGGTTAATAAAAATATTTTCAGAAAAATTATAAAAACTTAGTTTGTTTACTGGACAAATGATGTAGGGGGTGTTACCTTAATATTAAGAAAAGGGGGAGGAAATTATGAAAAAGATGAAAGCGGTTACGTTTCTGGCGGCAGGTTGTGCCACGGCGATGGTAATGACAGGCTGTAACTCGGAATCTTCGGGGTCTGGCGACGGCGGCGGGGACGGAGAACAAAAAACGATTGAATTTATGCACTTATGGCCAGAAGGAAGCTCAAAGGACCATTACGATATTGTAAACGACATCATAGCTGATTATGAAGAGCAGAATCCGGATACTACGGTGGAACTCGAGGTGCTGAGTAATGAGCAGTACAAGGAAAAGCTTCAGGTAACTTCTACATCGGGTGAACTGCCGGATGTGGGCATGACATGGCCGGGTGGTTTCCTCGAGCCTTACGTTGACGGTGAAATGTTTGCGCCGCTCGATGATGTGCTTGATGAGGACGGCCTGCGTGATTCATATGTGGAAGGTACTACGGAAGCGTATGAAATGGACGGAAGTACTTATGGACTGCCGCTCGAACTGAACGTAGCCCAGGTTTTCTATAACAGTGCGATATTTGATGAATACAATTTAGAAGAACCAGAAACATACGAAGAGCTTGAAGAAATTGTAAGCACGCTTCAGGAAAACGACGTGGCTCCGATTGCATTAGGGAACCAGGACAGATGGACCGGTTCACTCTGGTACATGTATATGGCAGACCGGCTTGGTGAAGACAATCTATTAAATCAGGCAATCAATGGAGAAGCATCCTTTACGGAAGAGCCATTGGTAAATGCGGCGGAAAAAACACAGAACCTTGCTTCAAGCGGAGCTTTCACTCAAGGATTTAACGGCCTTTCCGACCAGGAAGCAAAAAGCATGTTTATGAGTGAACAGGCAGCAATGTATTTAATTGCTACATGGGATCTTCCAAACTATACAACGGATGAAAGTGTTTCGCAGGATTTCCGGGATGCAGTTGACTATTTCGACTTCCCAACAGTAGAAGGTAAAGGCAATCAGAACAGCTATGTAGGCGGACCTGGCGTAGGGCTGTTTGTTTCTGAAGAGTCTGACGTAAAAGAAGAGTCTAAAGATTTTGTTAAGTACTTCTCTGAAGAGTGGGGCGAAAAATCCGTCAGTGATGCGGGCGTTATTCCAGCTACGAAAGTAAATACGGATAACGTGGACCTTCCTGATATGTACCTCGAAGTACTCGAAGATTTAAACAATGCTGACAACCTGACGTTGTTTGCGGATGTACAGATGAGCCCGGATGTTGCCGAAACTCACCTGACAGCCATTCAATCATTATTCGGTGAAGAAATTACGCCGGAGGAATTTGCTGAAATGCATGACGAAGCAATAGAAGAAGACGAGTAAATAAAAAAATGAATAAAGGGCATTCCTTCAGGGTTTGCCCTTTATATCATTCATGAATGCATTATGGACGTAAATGCAGAGCTTGGGGGCAAGTGAAATGAATAAAGTTATGTCGAATAAACTCATGATTACGCTTTACATATTCCCAGCTTTATTTCTCATTGCCGTACTTATTATAGTTCCACTCATACTGACCGGCTATTACGGTCTCATGGACTGGAACGGTATCGGGTCAATGACTTTTATTGGCATGGAAAACTACATCAATGCCATTCAGGACGGGGATTTTTGGGACAGTGCATGGCACTCTCTGCTGCTGGCTTTATTTTCAACCTTAAGCCTGGTGGTTTACCTGGCGGTATCCATGATTTTGGCTTCCAAAATCAAAGGTGCGGATTTATTAAGAAAAATTTATTTGATTCCGATGCTTTTGTCATCTGTCGCGATCGCACAGCTGTGGATTAAAGTGTACAACCCGGCAAACGGAATCCTGAATACGATTCTCCGCGGTATTGGCATTGAAAATCCGCCGTCGTGGCTGGCGAACCCGGATGTCGTGCTGTACGCCATATTCATACCGATTCTCTGGCAGTACGCAGGCTTTTATATCCTTATATACTATGCTGCATTGAAAAATATCCCGGAATCCTTGATTGAATCAGCAAGAATTGACGGAGCGAACCCAATGCAGATTGCCTACAAAATTAAGCTTCCTTTAATCATGGGTGTAGTAAAAGTAACCATTGTCCTGGCCATCGTCGGGTCGCTGAAATATTTCGATCTGATCTACGTAATGACCGGCGGAGGACCGAGTGGTTCGAGTGAAGTAATGGCATCGTACATGTATGATCTTGCTTTTAGTACGAATAACTTCGGTTACGGGAGTGCCATCGGCTTTTTACTGCTGATTATCACACTCGTCGTTACGGTTATCATCAGAAAATTAACTGCATCCAAAGAAGATATTCAGTACTAGTTGAAATGAGGTGAACGTTATGGGTCGAATTGGATATATTTTGTTATACACATGTTTGGCACTGGTAGCAGCTTTTCAGATCTTTCCGCTGCTGTGGCTGGTATTGTTTTCTCTTAAAGATAATGCCCAGATCTTTTCAGGTTCCCCGTTTGCGCTGCCGAATGATCCGCAGTTTGGAAATTACCTGAACGTCTGGCAGGGCGGTATAGGGCTGTACTTTTTCAACAGTGTGTGGATTACCGGGCTGGCTATTGTACTTACAGTACTTTTTGCCAGTATGGCAACATTTGCGATTACACGCATGAACTGGAAATTGAATAAATTTGTGCTGGGACTGTTTATGGTTGGATTGATGATCCCTATTCATTCTGCGCTTATTCCTTTGTTCAGTATGTTTCTCAGCGTGAACTTAATCGATAACCCATTATCAATTGTTCTCACATACACAACGTACAATCTACCGATTACGATTATGATTCTGCTCGGCTTCTATTATACTCTGCCAAGAGAAATTGAAGAAGCGGCAGTGATGGACGGCTCTTCGATTAACCGGTTGTTTTTCACGATCATTTTGCCGATGACAACGCCGGTAATGTCTACCACTGTAATCATTAATATGATCTACAACTGGAACGAATTCGTGTTTGTGAATACATTTATCAGCTCGGATGAATACAAGACGCTGACCGTCGGTATTCAGAATTTCATCGGGCAGTATATGACAGATTGGGGTTCCATCGGGGCAACACTTGTTATCAGTATCATTCCGGTTTTACTGGCTTTTCTGTTTTTCAGCAACAAAGTGGTGGAGGGTATCTCTTCAAGCGCTGTTAAAGGCTGATACACCACAGTAATGATTTTAACTAACAATTAGGAGGATGCATTATGACTGTATTTAACAACGTACCAACTATCAACTTCGAGGGTGCCGCTTCGGCCAATGACTTTTCTTTTAAGCACTATGACAAGGACGCAACTGTCATGGGGAAATCGATGGATGAATGGCTCCGTTTTTCAGTAGCCTACTGGCATACACATACTTTCGGCGGGGAGGATCCGTTTGGCGGTCCGACGATGGAGCGTTCCTATCAGAAATACAGCGGTATGGATCTCGCAAAAGCACGGGTGGAAGCAAACTTTGAACTTCTGAATAAGCTGGGAATTACCCGGTTTGCATTCCATGATATTGATATTGCACCGGAAGGTAATTCCTTAAAAGAAACGTATCAAAATATCGATACAATTACTGCGATGCTTAAGGATAATATGAAAGAACATGGCATCGGTCTTCTTTGGAATACGGCGAATATGTTTGTGGACCGCCGGTTTATGCATGGGGCAGCGACGACAAACAATGCGGATGTTTATGCCTATGCCGCAGCTAAAGTAAAGAAGCAGCTTGAGGTAGCTAAAGAGCTTGGTGCAGAAAACTACGTATTCTGGGGCGGTCGCGAAGGGTACGAGACCCTGCTCAATACCGATATGAAGCGCGAAATGGATAACCTGGCACGTTTTTATCACATGGCCGTGGATTATGCGAAAGAAATAGGCTTTGAAGGACAGATGCTGATCGAGCCTAAGCCACGTGAGCCGATGAAGCACCAGTACGACTTTGATGTAGCTACCGCCTATGCGTTCCTGCAAAAATATGATCTCGACAGCCATTTTAAAATGAACATCGAATCCAACCACGCCACGCTCGCCGGCCATACGTTTGAACACGAGCTCCGCTATGCGAGAGAAATGGGCATTCTCGGCTCGGTGGATGCAAACCAGGGTGACCTGCTGCTCGGCTGGGACACCGACGAGTTCCCAACTGATATTTACGATGCCACCCTCGCGATGTACGAAATTCTGAAAAATGACGGCCTCGGTACAGGCGGCTTAAACTTTGATGCCAAGGTACGGCGTCCATCCCATAAACCGGAAGATCTGTTCCATGCGCACATTGCGGGAATGGACACCTTTGCGTATGGGTTGAAGGCAGCCTCCCAGCTAATCGAAGACCGTGTATTTGAAAACATCGTGGATGAACGCTACAGCAGCTTTGACAAAGGCGTGGGAAGCGATATTCTTGCCGGGAAAACAAACTTTAAAGAACTCGAAGCCTATGCACTTGAACTCCAGGAGCCGATCGAACATCAGTCGGGTAAACAGGAGCTTATTAAGGCAAAACTGAATCAGTATATTTTAAACGCTAACAATAAAGTAAAAGTTTAAGCAAAGAGGTGCTGGCATGACATACGTAATAGGGGTCGATTTAGGAACGAGTGCAGTGAAATCCCTGCTTGTGAACCGGAATGGGGATGTGACAGCCTCTGTATCAAAATCACTGTCTGTCCAGCAGCCGGCAGCAGGGCATTCTGAGCAGAACCCAGATGAATGGGTGGAGCAGACGAAAGCATCGATTCAGGCACTGCTCGAGGAGACAGGAATAAAGGCAGAGGAAGTGGAAAGCCTCAGCTTCTCCGGGCAGATGCACGGCCTGGTGCTCCTGGACGACAGGGGCCGCCCGCTGCGCCCAGCTATACTCTGGAATGACACAAGAACGTCGGAGCAATGCGAAACGATTCGCCGCACGATCGGGGAGAACGAGCTGATTGAGGCAACACAGAATACAGTTCTCGAGGGCTTTACTCTTCCGAAAATGCTCTGGGTGCAGGAAAATGAGCCGGATGTCTGGAGCAGAGCAGCATCTTTTCTACTGCCAAAAGACTACGTGCGGTACCAGCTGACAGGCAGTATACAGATGGAACTCTCCGATGCTGCCGGGACGCTTCTATTGGATGTGAAAAGCAAAACTTGGAGCCGTACGATGCGGGAAGGCTTTAATCTCTCCGCCTCGTTCTGCCCTCCGCTGATTGAGTCCCATGAAAGCGCGGGTAGCCTGACGAAGGAGGCGGCAGCACAGACGGGACTGCATGAAGGAGTGAACGTTATAGCCGGCGGGGCTGATAACGCCTGCGGTGCCTTAGGAAGCGGAATCACAGAACCGGGGGAAGGCCTTTTAAGCATAGGGACTTCCGGAGTGCTTCTGGTGCCGGATCACGGCGAAGCGGTTCCGGATGGACGTCTGCATTATTTTAATCACGCGTCAAAGGACCAGTATTATTATATGGGAGTCACTCTGTCCGCCGGGAACAGCCTGCAGTGGGTAAAGGACAACCTGTTTTTTGACGAAACGATTGAACAGCTCGTTGAACGGGCATCACAGGTGCCTGCAGGGGCAGATCAATTGTTGTTCACCCCGTTTTTGACCGGTGAAAGAACGCCGTATATGGACGCAGGGATCAGGGGCAGCTTTATTGGCCTCGATATCCGTCATACGAGAGGCCATATTGTCCGGGCTGTGATGGAAGGGATCACTTATTCTCTAAAGGAGTCTCACGAAATCATCCTTCAGCAGGGCTTTCAGATAGATTCCCTTGTGTCCATTGGAGGGGGAGCGAAAAGCTCCTTCTGGCTTCAGATGCAGGCGGATGCTTTCGGATGCCCTGTGCGCAAGCTCGCTCACGAACAGGGGCCGGGACTGGGGGCCGCAATGCTTGCAGCCTACGGTACAGGATGGTTTGCTACGCTTGAGGAGTGCAAAAAAACGTTTGTCAAAGAAAGCGAAACGTTTTATCCGGATCCTGATCAGTCACTGATATATGAACAATCATTTCAGGCATATAAGAAAATTTATGCCCATACATCGCCGTTAAAAATGTCCTGACTTACAGGCAAAAGCCCGAAAAGGCTTTTGCCTGTTTTAATAAAAAAGTAATTGAAGATTGCGATCCGAAACGTTTTGGATTACTATGAAATGGAAGCGGTTTAATGATTCCGAATCGAATTAAAAATATTTAAATGATTTTGGTAACGCATTCAGTAAGCGTTTAACGACTAAAGGAGGTACGGCATGAACATTACCGTATGGAACGAAAACAGGCACGAAAACAAGAATCCGGACGTTAAAGAGGTGTACCCGAAGGGGATTCACGGTGCATTGGCTGACTTTCTGGGGGAAGAGGCAGACGTTGTACGCACAGCAACACTCGATGAACCGGAGCATGGACTGACAGAGGAAGTGTTAAACGACACCGATGTGCTTTTATGGTGGGGCCATATTGCCCATGACGAAGTAGAGGATGTCATTGTCAGACGCATTCAGGCTCGCGTGCTGGACGGGATGGGGCTGATTGTGCTTCACTCGGGCCATCTGTCAAAAATATTCCGAATGTTGATGGGAACAGGCTGTGACCTGAAGTGGCGGGAAGCAGACGAGCGTGAACGTCTCTGGGTCGTAGAGCCTGGCCATCCGATTACTGAAGGGATCGGAGAGTATATTGAAATGCCGAAAGAGGAAATGTACGGCGAACACTTTGATATTCCCGCACCGGATGAACTCGTGTTTATCAGCTGGTTTGAGGGCGGAGAAGTATTTCGCAGCGGCGCAACGTTCACCCGGGGACGGGGAAAGATATTTTATTTCCGTCCAGGACATGAAACGTATCCAACCTACTACAACAAAGACATTCAAACGGTGATTAAAAATGCTGTCCGGTGGTCGGCCCCGAAAAATACACCAGTACCTGTTTATGGTAATGCCAGGCCTCTGGAAGCCATCTCGGGTAAAGATACGGAGGGAAAGGACTAATGGGAAAGCTTCAGATAGGCATTATTGGTGCAGGCGGCATTGCCCGGGGGAGACACCTTCCCGCTTTTCAGCAAATTGAAGATGCTCACGTAGCCGCTGTTTTTGATACAGATCTCAGTAAAGCAGGAACGGCTGCGGAAGAATTTGATATTCCGGCTGTATACGGCACTGTAGAAGAGTTGCTCGCCCACGTTGAAGCAGTCATCATTTGTACACCAAACAAATTTCATGCAGAACTTGCCGTGCAGGCCCTGGAAGCAGGAGTGCACGTGCTTTGTGAAAAACCGATGGCGATGACCACCGCTGAATGCAGGGACATGATTGACGCATCCAGGCGTTCAGGGGCTGTGTTAACGATTGGTTATCATTACCGTTACATGCAGGAGTCCCGTACGGCCAGACAGATGGTGCAGGAGGGCGAAATTGGTGACCCGCTGGTTGTACGCCTTCAGGCGATGCGAAGACGGAAGGTGCCCGGGTGGGGAGTGTTTACGAATAAAGAACTTCAGGGCGGAGGCAGTCTGATTGATTACGGCTGTCATCTGCTGGATTTGGCTCTCTGGCTTCTGGATGACCCACAGCCGGTAGAAGTGAACGGAAGAACATACGACCGTCTGAGTAAAACTCCTGGCCAGATTAATGAATGGGGAGCGATCGATGCTGAAAGCTTTTCCGTGGAGGACCATGTGACTGGCTATATTACGTTTGAAAATGGTATGACGCTGCTCCTGGAGTCATCCTGGGCAGCGAATATAAAAGAAGATAAAGAAGAATTAAGCATTTCCGGGGTGGATGGAGGACTCCAGGTCTTTCCGCTCGAGCTTTACCAGTCAAAATTCGGTTCGATGATGAGTACGGAGCCGCACTTAACAAACTCTGAGCGTGAAGACGTGCTGCAAGCAAAGAATTTCATAGAGGCATGTCTGGGGCAGGCTGAGGTCGTCGTTGAGCCCGAGCAGGCTTTGCGGGTCACCCGGATTATTGAAGCTGTTTATGAAAGCAGCAGAACTGGAAAAAGCGTCCGTTTGGATAATGTGTACGCCGACGAAGTATAAGCATCCATCCGGGTGCTTTTTTTCGTTATTTTAAAGCAATTCTTAATAAATAATTTTTACAATTTTTTTGGGAATGACCGTTTGAATGCACACTCAGAGGGAATGAGAGGATTGTATTATTACAGAAGGGGGACTTACTAATTATGGAAGCAGATCGAAATCGTTGGTTGATGGCTTTATCAGCTGTAGCGATTCATTTATCGATTGGTTCAGTATATGCGTACAGTGTGTACCAGAACCCGCTGAATGAGTCACTTGGCTGGAACATTTCCGACGTAACACTCGCATTCACCATTGCAATTTTCTTCTTGGGGATGTCGGCCGCTTCACTAGGTTTTTTTGTGGAAAAATACGGGCCGAGAATCTCAGCTGCCATTGCAGCCGTGCTGTTTGGTGCCGGGACAATGGGGGCCGGACTTGCGGTCCAGCTTGAAAGTCTGCCATTATTTATTGGTTCTTATGGTGTTCTCGGCGGCATTGGTCTTGGTATCGGGTACATATCCCCGGTTTCTACGCTAGTTATGTGGTTTCCGGACCGCAGAGGAATGGCTACTGGCATGGCAGTTATGGGATTTGGCGCCGGGGCGCTGATTACAAGTCCCGTAGCTGAATGGCTCATGAACGCAGTATCAATACCGGGAGCATTTTATATTCTGGGCGCTTCGTACTTCATTCTTATGCTTGCGGGGGCAAGCTATATGAAGAAGCCGCCGAAGGACTGGATGCCTAAAGGCTACAAGAAGGAAGACCTTAAAACAAACCAAAAAGGCGGAGACCTGGCACAGCTTTCAGCCAAAGAAGCACTCCGGACGATGCGTTTTTACCTGCTGTGGATCGTGATGTTTATTAATATTTCTTCGGGTATCATGCTGCTTGCAGTCGCATCAAACATGACTCAGTCCATCACTGGCACAAGCGCAGCTGTAGCAGCTACCATCGTCGGCGTAATGGGCTTTTTCAACGGAGGTGGAAGGATTGTCTGGGCGTCACTTTCGGACTATCTTGGAAGAACGAACACGTTTACGCTGTTCTTTCTCATTCAGATTGTTGCCTTTTTCCTACTGCCGTTAACGACTAACGTTGTGCTGCTCGCAATTCTCTTATTCATTATTATTACGTGTTACGGTGGCGGCTTCGCCTGTCTACCGGCGTATATCGGTGATCTGTTTGGTACGAGACAGCTCGGAGCCATTCACGGATTCCTTTTAACCGCCTGGGCTCTTGCCGGAGTTGCTGGTCCGACAGCTGTTTCGAGCATCGTTTCGGCAACAGGAAGCTACGTCTTATCGTTCTACCTGTTTAATATTCTTCTGGTAGTCGCCCTGGCAGCTATGATCGTAATGCGATTTAATATTAAAAAAGTCAGGAAGAACAAAGAAAAAGAAAGCACAGAAGCAGCGAAAGCATAAAGAAAGACCCCTTTTCCTTTATTCAGGGAAAAGGGGTCTTTCTTGTTATGGGAGTTCATTGCCGGCTGTCTGATAGAGATCATACCATTCTTCACGTGTCAGAGTGATCTCAGAAGCTTTGGCGATACCTGCCAGTCGTTCTGGATTCATCGTTCCGACAATGGTTTGGATGCGGGCCGGATGACGCAGAATCCAGGCAGCCGCTACCGCAGATTCAGTAATGTCGTAGCGCTCGGCCAATTCGCTGAGTTTTTTGTTTACTTCTGGAAATTTGTCATTGCCGACAAAAACGCCTTCCATCATGCCGTACTGAAAAGGAGACCAGGCCTGAACAGTCATACTGTTCAACTGACTGTACTCAAGCAGTCCGCCTTCACGCATCACTGCGGCATCGTTTTTCATATTTACATTTAATCCCTGGTCTATCATGAGGGAGTGCATCAAACCGAACTGCAGCTGGTTAGCAATCAGGTCCTGCTTAACGTGCTGCTTTAAAAGCTCAACCTGCATTGGATGCTGGTTGCTGACACCAAAATGCCGGACTTTACCGGAGGCCTGGAGATTGTCGAACGCTTCCGCGACTTCTTCGGGCTCCATAAGCGCATCAGGACGGTGAAGAAGCAGTACATCCAGATAATCTGTCTGAAGGCGCTTCAGGCTTTCATCGACGGTTTTTAAGATATGGGACTTGGAAAAATCGAAAGAATTCCCACGGATGCCGGCTTTGGACTGAAGAATCACTTTTTCACGGAGGTCATCGTTCATGCCGGCCGCTCTGGCGAAAATGTCTTCAGAATCGCCGCCGCCGTAAATGTCGGCATGATCAAAAAAGTTCACCCCTGCATCAAGAGCAGTGCGGAAAACTTTTTCAGCATCATCGATGGAAAGCTCATTCATGCGCATACACCCGAGTGCTATATTGGATACGTGAAGAGAACTGCTGCCTAACTGCATTTGTTTCATCTGAGCACCTCTTTTTTTCAGGATAAGAATAGTGTAACATGACGGATGTGCAATAGGGATGATAACGCTGTCAAAAACATGAAAAATGACTTTTACACATAAATATGGTAATTTGTAGAAAAACATTAAAGGATGTCAGACATGAAACGAAGAACAATAAACAGTTATTTTATTCTATTCTGGCTCATTATCGGGATATGGAATATCGGCCTCGGAATTATTGTCGGCCTCGTACTGCAGAGCTATGTATGGGCACTCATTCATGTTTTGGCCGGAGCGCTCTGTTTAGTTATAACGGAAGCAATACGAAGAGGGAAATTACAGGTCAAACAGAAAAAAGAAAATCATTTGCATGAGAGCGACCAGTAATTTTGCACCCGTGGATTCAAAAATAGTTGTAATTTGATGATTACCCTGCAGACTTTTCGGAAATAGAACATTAATGATAAACAAAGGGGTGAACATTATATTACAAACCAGAGGGGCAAAAACAATAAAAAATATTATTCAGGACAATGAAAAGCCACTGACTAATAAAGATGTCGCCGCTATATTAAAAGATAGAAACAGCATTGACAGTTCTTTTGCGTTAAAAACTATTGATTCGATGGTGGGCAATGGACAGTTGATGCTGATCCGATATGTTGATGCTGGTGTGTATGTAGTAGAAGTGAAATAAATTATGTTAACTGTTTTTATGAGCAGTTAACATAACTCTTTTTTAATAAATATTTTTTACATAATTTTTCCGCTGCAGTAGTGGAGAAGCCGTATAACCTGTAGAATGGGGAATTACTTTAAAGAAGAGGGTGATGGCAATGAGTTTCGAAGATGAGTTCGTAGCTAAAGCAGTTGAATACCTGGAAGTAAATGAAGACGCAAACATTATGAACGAAGTAAACTGGGAAATTGCCAAGTACTTTAATAATTTGAACAAAGAGATCGGCGAAGTGAAAAATGATTCGTTCAGCAGCTATGGTTCGAAGCACCGCAGCTATATGACCATCGATAACCGTGAATTGCTTTTTGAAACCCGCACAGACGACGACAATTGTCACATTGAAGTAACGCAGAGTACAGATGATACGACGAAAGAGCTCGATGTCATATACGTCCAGAATGGCAGAATGTACAGCCGGGAAGAAGAAAAAGAATTCGATATGGATATCGTCCGGAACCATCTTCAAAATACATTCGGCGATATACTGGGATTATAGAACGAAGAAGCGCCCGCTGCGGCGCTTTTTTTGTTTCAAAAAAATATTAAATAATTAATCGGGAAATAAGTCTTGATTCGCCTCGAATGGGTATATTGTCATTAAGGGGGTATACGCCATGGGGGTTGTTTATATTGACCGGCATATTCGCCAGGTGCAGGTAATCATTTGTAGTGAAGGGCACATGCTGCATTGTCTTGTTTGGCCGGGGGAAGGGGGATGGGTCGCCGATATACACTCCATGCAGGACAGCGGTTTCCATCCGATGTTTGAGCGGGTTTATTTTCCTGAGAATGAAGAAATTATCCAGCTTGGGCGGCATATATACGTTCTGCGGTAAAAAGGCAGAAGCTCGAAGCTTTCTGCCTTTGACTGTGCTAAAGAGTATTTGGGTCCGTATAGCCGATAGGCCCCCTTGATTCGGAATACTCCACTACAGTAAGAATAAAACGCATAGGAACAAAGATGGTCTTGCTGCCTCCGGAGGTGTTCCTGGCTTTTTCCTGATAGAAGTAGATCCCCGCTTCTTCAATACCGCAGTTCTCCGAAGACACTACTGCTTTAACGTAGCTGGAATGCTCTTCGAAGGTGCCTTCGCTCTGGAATTCATTCAATTCAAAAAGCGGGATGGCGGAAGGGTCAAAATACACCTCGACGAAATTCGAACTATCTATTGATGATGAACTCATCCATATTCCTCCTTTCAGTATTTGTTTCTCATGATATACCCTGAAACAGTTTAATAAAAGCAGAGGATACAAAAGGATGGCACGAGAATATACATAAATTTTATGAGATGCACTAATTATTGTAAAATAATGGGTAAAGTAATAGATGTACCAAAGAAAGTGGCGACTATAAACAGCCCGGGCTATGCAATTAAAAAAACAGAAGCCAAAGGCTCCTGCTGTAGTTTATTATTTATGGTGTCCCGTACTGGGCTCGAACCAGTGACCTCCACCCTGTCAAGGTGGCGCTCTCCCTACTGAGCTAACGGAACAAATGATGTGGAATGAAGCGACAGAAATAATATACAATAGGAAAAGAACGGTGTCAATCCTTCTGTGGCCAATTTCAGCAGGTAAAGCAGGGGTTTTTATGCTTGCCATTCCATTTCCTCTGGACAGTGAAGCTTAAAGGCCTTGCCGAAGTCCGGTTTCTGCCGGAGATACTGAAGTCGTATAAGCACCTGCGGCAGAAACAGAAATTTTTATCGTTTGCGGTACATATCCATAAAAAATGAATTACTTTTCCTTTTGCTGTTTTTCTTTCCGCTGCTGAAGGAATAGAAATAAGCAGAAAGCAAGCATGCCCAGACTGAGGTTGGAAAGAATGAACCCGAGCGGTCCCTGATTAAAAATGCCGAGCGACAGCGCTCCGAAAAAAGCAATGTAAGTGATACCCAGAAGCGGAAGACTTCGCCCGGAGACTTTTTGCATCAAACGGGCAAGCTGGTATATGAGCGTATTTACAGCAAAACCAATTAGCAGTAAAATAAGTAAATCCATGCGACTATCTAAACCTTCCTTTGTGATGATGTCTTTTTCCGACTTATATGCTACCATACCTTAGGTTTGAAAGATATCCACAAATGCGAAAAGCAGGAACCCTGCAGTAAACTGTCTGGTGGCAGCATTAAAATATAGAGAGAACGGGACAAAGGTGGAGGGATGTTCATGCAGGCATATGCAGACTTTTGGATGGAATGGCAGACACGTATTGTGGAGCTGCCCTGGATTGATATAGGCGTAGCCGTTTTGATTGCACTTCTCGTGTTTGCTTTTCGGAAGCTTTTTACTAAATACATTTTCAGGTTCATTTTAAAGATGACTCACCAATCGAGATCACAGCTGTTCACGAATGTTTTAGTATCATTTGAACGGCCGATCCGGATGTTTTTCGCCGTGTTCGGCATATACTTAGCGCTGCTGTATCTGCCTATACCGTGGGATTCCATGACTATTATCAACCGCCTGTACGGTTCAATTTTAATCGTGCTCGTAGCATGGGGCACATATAAGCTTCTGAACACGTCTTCGATGCTCTTTAACCCGATGATTAAACGGCTCGAGGGCAAGGAAGATAATATGCTGGTGCCTTTTCTTTCCCGGGTGCTGCGGATTATTATCGTGGCGCTTGCATTCACCATTATTCTCTCATCCTGGGGCTTTAACATTAACGGCTTTGTGGCAGGTCTCGGCCTTGGCGGTCTGGCTTTTGCTCTCGCCGCCCAGGACATGGTGGCTAACTTTATCGGCGGTATAATTATTGTAGTGGAGCGCCCGTTTAAGCGGGGCGACTGGATTTATACGCCGACGGTGGAAGGAATCGTGGAAGATATTTCATTTCGGAGCACGAAGGTGCGTACCTTCGCTGACTCGATTGTCATCGTTCCAAACAATACACTTGCCCACGAAGCGATTACGAACTGGAGTGAAATGCGTAAGCGGGAAATAGATATGACGCTTGGCATTGAATACCAGACACCGAGGGAGCAGGTGCTGCAGCTGCGGGAGCGTCTTGAAGAGATGCTGAATAACCGTGATGACATTGATAAAGAACTGATTCTTGTGCAGTTTAAAGAATTTAGCAGCTCTTCGCTCGACCTGTGGGTTTACTGCTTTACCAAAACGACCGCATTTTTGGAATGGGCAGAAATAAAAGAAGAGCTGAACCTTGAAATCATTCGTATTCTTCAGGAGGAAGGCGTTCAGTTTGCCTATCCAACACAGTCTATTTATATTGAAAAAGCGCCTGAAGAAAATTATCACATGTCCGACAATAATTAAGCGGGCTTCACGGTTGGCAAATGAAACGTACATGTTATAATAAGAATGTTTGTCAGAAGGAATATGTACGAAAAAAAGGAGCCGATGCATTCGATGGAACGAGTGGAAACATTCGTGTTAACCCGTGGACTGAATGCCAGTCAAGTATTGTCATTTGTGCATGAACTGGAAACATTTAAAGCAGATGTGTTTTTTGAAAAGCGTAGAACTTCCGCAAATGGTAAAAGCGTACTCGGCATGATGTCTTTGTTTACAAGCATCAGACTTGGAGACAAGGTGGAACTCAAGGTACATGGAGAAGAAAAAGAAGCAGTTGCCAGGGTGGCAGCTGAATATCTTGGAGCAGCAGCAGAGCATCAGAACAGCAATGGCTATTGGGAAGACGAAGCAGCGGAGCATGTGGAACGGGCAATGGCCGGATGCATGGCCCACTGGAATCCCAATGTACGAAATATTGCGCGCTCGTATCTGAAAACGACACGCAGCTAATAGGAAGACCCGGCGCCAGAAAAAGCGTCCGGGTCTTCAGCTGTATTAAGAGCCATTTTTCTAAGACCCGGGTAATACTAAGCATATAACGTGCTAAAACGGGTAAAATAAGAAGGGACGAATCATACATACTGGTTGTATAATACAAGCAGCAACGACGAATGAGACGGAAGGACGAATGCTTTATGATCGACCGGCATACTGGAACGTTTTGGCGGGCCTCCATTGCCCTTGGGCTTGCCTCCCTGCTCATTTTTGCCAATATGTATTACCCCCAGCCACTGCTTCCATTGTTTACAGGAGAATTCAATGTAAGCGAAGCGACAGCGAGCTTTGTCATTTCATTGTCGCTGCTGATGCTTGGAGTAAGCTTCTTTTTTATCAGCGCGATATCCGATGCGAAAGGGAGGAGGAAAATCATCGTGTATGCGATGATCTGGGGAACGATAGCTACGCTCCTTATTCCGTTTGCCGGCTCCTTCTGGCTGCTTTTGCTGCTGCGAATGGTGCAGTCAGTGGGGCTTGCCGGTATTCCCATTGCGGC
Organism: Marinococcus sp. LNSP9103-4; assembly: GCF_056034345.1. Taxonomy (NCBI): domain Bacteria; kingdom Bacillati; phylum Bacillota; class Bacilli; order Caryophanales; family Bacillaceae; genus Marinococcus; species Marinococcus sp. LNSP9103-4. The sequence goes on from NZ_JBQLIA010000011.1 coordinate 89,885, forward strand.
TATGTCCTATATCGGGGAAGAATTTACGCCGAGGGCGATGACAGTAGCAATGGGATTTTACGTAAGCGCGAACAGTCTTGGGGGGATGGGTGGAAGAGTAATGAGCGGCGTGCTTGCTGATTGGTTTGACTGGCGGACGGCATATTTTTTCATGGCCGGAGCAAGCGTATTGCTTGCCTTGCTGGTGATTTTTCTGCTTCCGGCTTCGAAAAACTTCAACCCAAAGCCTCTGGAGTGGAGCGATACGTGGAAAAATGCGCTTTTTCACCTTAAAGATCCAGTCCAGCGGCTCGCTTATATCATCGGCGGATTGAATTTCTTCGTGTTTATCGGCACGTTTAACTTTATTACCTATCGCCTGGACGGGGACCCTTTTTTCGTCAGCACGGCGGTTCTGGGTCTGCTCTTTTTAACATACGGGGCGGGCACATTCAGCTCGAGCCTTGCCGGGGAATTAACGCAGCGCTTTAAACAGACAGACTGTATGCAGACCGGCATCCTCATTATGGCCGGCGGTCTGATGCTGTCGCTTGTACCTCAGCTGTGGGTGGTTATTGCATCGCTTGCAGTACTGAGTTTTGGCTTTTTCTTTGCGCATTCCACCTCAAGCTCATGGGTGACAAAAAACGCAAAAAAAGCCCGGGCGAGCGCTTCGGGACTTTATTTGACCTCTTATTATCTGGGCGGAAGTCTCAGCAGTATATATTTTGGACTTCTTTGGCCCATAGCTGGCTGGATCGGCGTCATTGCCGGCGGTCTGCTTCTGTTAACAGTTACACTTACAAGCGTGCGCCGTCTAATGCCGGTGGAGGCGGGCTAGGTTTTGGCAGGGAGAAGCACAATGCCGTCGCTGTCCGCATAAACGTAATCCCCGGGTGTCCAGGTGACGTCGGCAAAATCGACTGGGACGGAGCGTTCACCGCGTCCTTCCTTGACGGACTTCCGTGGGTTGGTGAAACGGGAAAACACCCGGACATTCATTTCGCGCAGTTCATCACTGTCGCGGATTGCGCCGTTTACGATAATACCTGCGAGTCCGCGTTTAACAGCAATTTCTGCCAGGTTGTCCCCGAGGAGCGCGCGCCGGGATGAACCGCCTCCATCAACTACAAGGACGCTGCCGGCGGGAATGTCACCAAGCGCCTGCTCGACAAGAACGTTATCCTCAAATACCCGTACTGTTTCCACCGGACCTTCGAAGGAAAGTACCGGCCCGTGCGATAAAAACGGTTCATTGGCGACAAAAACCTCGTTTCCGTATTCGTCACAAATGTCAGCTGTTCTACCCATATGTATGCCTCCTTTTATTATTTTCATTGTAAGGCTTTCCCAGAAGAAAGAAAATAGCAGAAGAACAGAAAAAAGATGCCACTATCATTTTGCTTTCAAAGGGCGATATGATAATCTAGGAAAGAGAAATTTGAAGGAGGATGTAAAACATGAATCAAATGGACGCAAACGAAATTATCCAGTTCATTTCAGATAGCAAAAAATCCACTCCGGTTAAAGTACATATTACCGGCGAATTGGACGCTATCGGATTTGGAAATGAAACGAAGCGGTTTATTACAGGAAACACCGGCGTATTGTTCGGTGAATGGGAAGATATTAAAGAGGGAATCGAAGCGAATGCGGACAAAATTGAAGATTTTGTCGTAGAAAACGATCGTAGAAACAGTGCGATCCCGATGCTTGACCTGAAAGACATCGAAGCACGCATTGAGCCGGGTGCGATCATCCGCGACCAGGTGGAAATTGGTAAAGGTGCCGTCATCATGATGGGTGCAAGCATTAACATCGGCTCCGTTGTCGGAGAAGGCACGATGATTGATATGAACGTTGTAATGGGTGGACGTGCCACCGTGGGCAACAACTGCCACATCGGTGCAGGATCAGTCCTTGCCGGCGTCATTGAGCCGCCATCCGCACAGCCGGTCGTTGTCGAAGACGGCGTTGTGGTTGGCGCCAATTGCGTGATCCTTGAAGGGGTCACTGTCGGTGAAGGGGCAGTCGTAGCTGCGGGCGCCGTAGTAACAGAAGACGTGCCGCCAAATACGGTCGTTGCCGGTACTCCTGCACGCGTCATCAAAGAAATTGACGAGCAGACAAAAGGAAAAACAGAAATTAAACAGGAACTGCGCCGCTTAAAATAACAACGCAACAACGTAACGGTGAAAGGCTGCCTTTTGGGACGGGTTCCAAAAGGGGCCTTTCTTTTTCATTTACGCGAAAGGGGCAAACAGCATGAACTGGCTTGAAAAAGACCAGCACTATATAATGTCTACGTACCAGCGTCTTCCGATTGTAGTGGAAAAAGGGGAAGGCAATTACTTATACGACAACGAACAAAACAAATATCTCGATTTATTTACCGGCCTGGCCGTTAATATTGTCGGTCATTCGCACCCCTATTTGCTCGATAAGCTGAAGGAACAGGCAGACCAGTTTCTGCATATTTCCAACATGTTTATTAACAAACCGGCGGTCCGCCTGGCGGAACGGCTGATCGAGCTCAGTATCCCGGGGAAGGTATTCTTTGCAAATTCCGGAGCGGAAGCCACTGAAGCAGCAGTCAAGCTTGTGCATAAATGGGGCAGCAGCCAGGAAACGCCGAAAAAAGGAATCGCTGTGCTCGAAAAAAGCTTCCACGGACGGACGCTGGGTGTTATTCAGCTGACGCGCCAGCCCGGAATTTATCAGGATTTTCCTGCAGCAGACTACCCTGTATATGAAGTGGAAGCAGAAAACCTGGAGGCACTTGAAGAAGTGCTTAAGACGAAGCAGCCGGCCGCATTTTTATTCGAGCCGATATTAGGATCAGGCGGTATTCAGCCGGTTTCCCCTTCTTTTATGGAAGAAGCGAAAGCCCTCTGCGAAAAATACAACGTGCTGTTTATCGTAGATGAAATTCAGACCGGAATTGGACGCACAGGCACGTTTTTCGCCTACGAACGGGCAAATATCAAGCCGGACGTTATTTTATTTGCCAAAGGCATCGGCGGCGGTCTGCCGCTTGGAGGAATGATTGCAGGAGAGCATGTGCAGGAAGTATTTCACCCGGGCGATCATGGCACGACCTTCGGACCTTCACCGCTCAGCGCCGCGATGGGAAATGCGGTGCTCGACGTCCTGTATGATCAAAAGGAATTGGAGAAGGGGCGTGAACGGGCTGAATACCTGTGGTCCCGTCTCGAAGACTGGAAAAAAGAAAGCGAAGGATTTGTGCAGGAAATCCGGGGGCTCGGCATGATGATTGGTGTAGTGCTGGATGCCGATGCTTCATTCGTCAAAACACTGCAGGAGAGGCTGCTTGCGAAAGGGTTTATGTTTAATATTACACAGCAGCGTATTATCCGCCTTCTGCCGCCGCTGACCCTTGAACGAGCTGAAGTGGATACCTTTATTGAAACCCTTGCAGAAGAAATGAACGCCCTGAAAGAAAGGAGCGTGCAGTAATGAATTCTACTGACTTAACGAAATTTCGCCGCGATCTGCACCGCATTCCGGAGCCGGGGTTTCAAGAAGTTAAAACGCAGCAGTATCTGCTTGATGTGATTCGAGCTCTGCCGCAGGAACACCTGTCATATAAAACATGGGAAACAGGTATTCTTGTTCGCATTGAAGGCTCTGACCCGGAAAAAACAGTTGGCTACCGGACGGATATGGACGGCCTGCCAGTCCAGGAGCAGTCAGGTCTGGAGTTTCCATCCGAGCACGAAGGAATGATGCACGCCTGTGGACACGACATGCACATGGCAATTGCGCTTGGCATACTGCAGAACCTTGCGGAGCAACGCCCGGTTCAAAACGTGGTGATGCTTTTTCAGCCGGCAGAAGAAGGACCGGGGGGAGCAGAGCCGATGCTCCGCTCCGGCGAATTCAAGGCCTGGAAGCCGGATGAAATCTATGCCCTGCATATAGCTCCAGAGCACCCGGTTGGCACGATTGCGACAAAGCCGGGGGTGCTGTTTGCCAACACCTCCGAATTGTTTATCAATCTTCACGGTAAAGGCGGACACGCGGCACGTCCCCATCAGACAGAAGACATGGTAGTGGCAGCGAGCCACTTTGTGACTCAGCTTCAGTCAATTGTGGCAAGAAACATTGATCCACTCGATCCGGCCGTTGTAACCATCGGTACGATTGAGGCAGGAACCAAGCAGAACATTATTGCAGAATCCGCCCGGGTGGAAGGGACGATCCGTACCTTTTCGATGGACAACATGAAGCTGATTAAAGAAAGAATAACCGGAATGCTAAAAGGAATTGAAGCTTCCTTTCATTGTGAAACAGAGGTGGACTGGGGAGCGAACTACTGCCAGGTGTATAACGATGAAACAAAAACAGCGGATCTGGCTTCGTTTGCCAAGAGCCATGACCGGGTCAACTATGTGGAGAGCCGGGAAGCAATGACTGGAGAAGACTTTGGCTACTTTCTCCGGGACATTCCAGGGACGATGGTCTGGCTCGGGGTGGATACGCCGTACGGGCTGCACGATAACCGGATCAGCCCATCTGAAAAAGCGATGGACACAGCGGTGGAATTTTTCACTGATTTTCTGCACAGTCGGTAAGAAAACGATAAAAGACGGCAGGGGCTTTTAAAGCCCCTGCCGTCTCTTTTTGTGCTTTATGCTTCTTTGCTGACGTTCACCTGGTGTGGGTAAGGAATTTCGATATTATGGGCATCAAGGTCTTCTTTGCAGGCCTTCAGCAGCTCCCGCTGCATGGCCCATTGCATCATGTTCTCTGTTTTGGCAATAATACGGATCGTAACCTCCGAAGCACCAAGGGCGTTTACTCCTACAACGTCAGGGCCTTCCTTAAAAATGCCCTGTTCTTCAGCTACGCGGTTGCAGGCTCCCTGAATGACAGCAATCGCTTTATCCACATTCTCTTCATAAGCGATGCCGATATCGACAATGGCCTGCATGTTCCCGCGAGAATAATTGCTGACAACGCTGATTTCCCGGTTTGGTACGAAGTGCAGCGTACCGTCAAAGCTACGCACCTGAGTCGTTCGCAGGCCAACCTCCTCGACGATTCCGTCTATTCCGGCGATCGCAATGTAGTCTTCAACGTCAATCTGCTTTTCAAGCAGAATAAAAAAGCCGGTAACGACGTCGCTGACAAGGCCCTGGGCCCCGAAACCAATCGCAAGCCCGACGATCCCGGCGCTGGCGATCAGAGGAGCGATATCAAGGTCAAACAAACCTAAAGTAATAGTAATTACGATAAATAATAAAATGTAAGTAAAGATGCTTATAGCAAGCTTCGAAAGGGTTTTAACCCTGCCCGGGTGCATATTCCGCTGCTTTTCCATGCGGTTAAAGGCGCGATGGATGATTTTGCTTCCGATGGCCCGTACTATAATATAGCCGATGAGCACACCAATTAGCTGCACCATTAAAATAATGGCAGCTGTCCAGAAAACTCCTTCATTAAACGATTCCATATTCAACTTATACCACTCCCCAGCCTGTAGTTTCCATTTTAACCTGACTAGTATAACATAACCGGTTGTGCCAAAAAAATATGCAATAGTAATGAATCAAACCGCCATAAAAACAGGAGCGGAGCGTTTCGTTGACTTTGAAATTGGCGGTCCATATAATGAAGGATAGAATGCAGGATCGTAATTATTAAAGGAGTGGAATGCATGAGTGAAAAGCGTATGGTAGCAAAGCAGGCTCCGCGCTTCGAGATGAATGCCGTCATGCCGGACACCTCGTTTGGCACGATCAGCCTTGAACAAATAATGAAGGAAGATAAATGGACGGTGCTCTTTTTCTATCCGATGGATTTCACCCACATCTGTCCGACAGAAATTACAACAATGAGCGACCATTATGACGAGTTCGAAGAACTTGATACAGAAATTATCGGCGTCTCGACGGATACCATTCACTCGCATAAAGCATGGATCAATATGACGCGGGAAGAGAACGGGCTCGAGCAGCTGAAGTTTCCGCTTGCAGCTGATACAAACCACCGGGTGAGCCGGGACTACGGCGTGTTAATTGAAGAAGAAGGAGTGGCGCTGCGCGGTTTGTATATTATTAATCCGGACGGGGAACTGCAGTATTCGATGATACATCACAACGACGTCGGGCGCGATGTAGATGAGGTGCTTCGAGTACTCCAGGCTTTGCAGATGGGCGGAATGTGTCCGGCAAACTGGAAGCCGGGACAGGATACGATGAATACCTGAGCTTCCAGGGCCAGGACTGAAGGGGTCTGCCAGAAAAGCTGAAGGACTTGAGAAGAATAGGGGAGAACGGAATGAAGAAACAGTTTGCAGTCATTGGACTCGGGCGGTTCGGTGGAAGCATATGCAACGCTTTGGCCGACGAAGGAATGGACGTGCTTGCTATTGATTCCAATGAACACCGGGTCAATGAATTTGCCCAGGTCGTCGCCCAGGCGGTCATTGCGGACGGCATGGATGAAAAGGCGCTGCGCGGCCTTGGGATCCGTAACTTTGACAATGTCATTGTAGCGATCGGAGACAATATTCAGGCAAGCATTATGACGACTATCGTGCTGGATGAAATTGGCGTCAAGCATATTACGGTAAAAGCACAAAATGACTATCATGAAAAAGTACTGCGGCGCATCGGTGCCCATGAGGTTATCCACCCGGAACGAGATATTGGAGTAAGAGTGGCGCACAGCATCGTATCTAAAAGCGTGCTAGACTACCTGGAGCTTTCCGAGGATTACAGTATCGTAGAACTGGAAGCCGGCCAGCTGCTTGACGGGAAATCTCTTCTCGACTTAGATATACGTGAGACGTATGGATGTAATGTCCTTGCTATTAAACGCGGGGAGGACGTCCACGTGTCTCCGCGCCCGGAGGTGGATATCAGCGAGGGAGATATTCTGATTATTGTAGGTGCGGATGGAGACATTGCGAGACTCGAATCCCGGTGGATAGATGATAACTGAAAAATGGTGAAAGCTCTTCCGTATGATTCATGCGGAAGGGTTTTTTAGTTTTTCAGATTGCAAAAAGGATAAATAAGGATGTTGGCTGCATATATTATTACAGGAGGTGAATTAGTTGCTGCTGTATGCGTCATTACTCGTAACACTGTTAGCCATCGGACTGATTGTTTATATATTTGATGTTAAAAGCAATTATTTCCCAGTGCCGATGGTGCTTTTGATTATTGGCCTCGGCCTCTCCTTCATTCCCGTTTTCAACAGGCTTGGTTTGAATCATGATATTATTTTTGATCTGCTGCTTCCGGCGATATTATTTGTATCTGCCTACAGTTTTCCGATACGTTCATTAAAGAAAAACATCTGGCCGATTGCGACGCTCGGGACACTTGGGCTAATGGCTACCGTTTTTTTAATGGCAGTGCTCATATATCTTGCAGGTGCTCCTGCTGTCGGTCTATCGTTCGTAGCGGCATTTTTAATTGCTTCTATACTGACACCGACCGATCCGGTATCCGTGACAGCCATCCTTGAAAATGTGTTCGGTGATTCGGATATCCCGAAAGTAGTGGAAGGGGAATCGATGATCAATGACGGCACAAGCGTCGTATTGTTCGGGATTGCTTCATCCATGTTTTTGTATAATGAATCCTTTTCTATTCTTTCGTTTCTGGGTGAATTTCTGCTCGTTTCGCTTGGCGGTGTGGCCGTCGGGGCGGCGGGAGGATGGCTTGTTACAAAAGCCGTACACGTTATACATAATCACGTGTACCAGGTGATGCTCAGTATAATTCTTGCCTACGGAGGCTTTTATATTGCTGAAGGCCTTGGAGCTTCCGGTGTTTTAGCAACAGTGTCCGCAGGTATCATGCTTTCCCGGGCCTTCCAGAGATCAGAAAAGGAGGAGGAGCTTCACTCCTATTTGGACGGCTTTTGGAAAGTGGTGGAGCCGGCCATATTGTCCCTGCTCTTTTTATTGATCGGCATCCAGTCAGCGGACTATCTTGCGTTCGGGCACTGGCTGCTTGCGATTGGAGTATTTATTATATCGTTAATCGTCCGTTTCATTGTATTGGGAGGTTTCCTGAAATTATCCCCCCATATCAAAGAGCGGTTTCAGTGGTCCTCCGTATTTATGATGACCTGGTCGGGGCTGAAGGGAACCGTTTCTGTGGCCCTGCTGCTGAGCATTGAAACGCAGTCGGGCAGCAGTGCGGACCTCGTCGTTTCTCTGACGTTTGCAGCTATTCTGCTGTCGCTTGTGATTCAAAGTCTTGGGATCTATCCACTGGCACAGAAATTTTCTTCCTGAGAGTGTCCGGCTATGCCAGGTGATATGAAAACTAATATGTATAAGAAAAAACACGTCCGGCTGAATACACCGGGCGTGTTTTTTGGTTTCCGGTTAAGCTTTACTCCAGTCAGCATTCATTTCCACTCCGGCTGCGTGCAGAGTAGTAAACACCGGACAGCGGGCATCAACCTTCTCCTGAAGCTCCTGAACACGTTCATCGCTTTCAGATGTCCGGACCTTCGCTTTTACCGAAACAGTCTGAAAATACGGGCGTACATCAGGATTGCCCATCATGCCTTCTGAATCAATGTTGCCATGTACCTGAAACGAAATACCCTGCAGATCAAAATCCATTTCTCTGGCCACGAAGTTGGCTACTGCGTTTTCGCAGCCTGCCAGGGAGGAGAGAAGAGCGGATAAAGGGTCCATGCCCTGATTGCTTCCACCAAGATTTTCCGGCTCATCGATCGTAATTTCATGATTGCCTGCAGAGAGGTCAGTCTGAAAGTTTTTGGCATCTCCTTCTACGTTAAATTCCATATTAGCCATAGTTATTCACTCCTTTGGGTAGAACTACCGTACTATACCCATGCCCCTATTAAGATAAACAAGAATGGCAGCCAATCCTCAAGTTGCGTTTTTTCAGCTATCCTTTAGGGAATGGGATAAAAAGCAAACTGTAAAGGAGAAATCAATTATGGCAAAGTACAGTAGAATTATCGCCCAGGCAGGGTGCCACATTCATCACGCAGAGCCTGCACAGGTATATGAAGCCTGGACCAATCCTGAGCTGATGAAAACGTGGATGTTTCCCTCAGGTGGAGAAAAAGAAGCAGAAGCAGAGGCTGATGTAACAGAAGGGGGAGCATGGAGCGTCGTGAACGAAGGCCAGGAGGAAGCGTACCGGGCCTACGGAAAGTATCTGGAAATAGATCCGCCGGAACGAATCAAAAAAACGCTCGTCCGTAAAGAGACAGGCGGGCAGGACGAAAAAATCACAGTAGAAATTAACTCAATTTTAAACGGAAGCCAGCTGATTGTAACCCAGGACGTAGTTTTTCTTCACCATGAACAGCTGGAGGGAAAAGTAGTCGAAGAGCATTTAAGAGAACAAAGGCTCCGAACGGAAAAATATTGGCATGAAATGTTTTCCTTACTATCGAAACAACTTACACCTTCGTAAGCATATGATATTATAAAAGACGGGACAATATTTCCCCTACAGACTTAACGACGTATAGGATGATGAGGAAAATGCAGAAAAAGATCGTATTTACCGGCGGTGGCTCCGCCGGTCACGTTACGCCGAATATTGCTGTGATTAATGAGCTCGATCAAAGCGATTGGGACATTTATTATGTCGGCTCAAAAGAAGGTATTGAAAAAGAGCTGATTGAGCGCAGAGGCATACGGTACCACTCTATTAGTTCGGGGAAACTGCGCCGTTACATAGACTGGCAGAATATTACTGATATTTTCCGTGTGGTAAAAGGCTGCCTCGAAGCCCGTAAGTATTTAAAAAAAGTTAAACCGAATGTGGTATTCTCCAAAGGCGGCTTTGTCACTGTGCCGGTAATTATCGCAGCCAAAACATTGAATATTCCCGTTATTATTCATGAAAGTGATATTACGCCGGGACTTGCCAATAGAATCGCCCAGCGGTTTGCGACAAAAATATTCACATCGTTCGATGAAGCGACAGCTCATTTTCCTTCCGGAAAAGCAAAAGCTCTCGGTTCACCGGTGCGAAAAGAAATCACACGTGGAGACAAAAGAAAAGGGCTCGAGTTCCTTCAATTCGAAGAATCCCGGCCGGTACTTACCGTTATGGGGGGGAGCCTCGGCGCAAAAAAAATTAATGAAACGGTGCGTGCGGCGCTTCCGTGGCTCACGGATAAATATCAGGTAGTTCACCTTTGTGGTAAAGGCCATACAGACGATAGTCTGGAAGGTCAGCCAAACTACCGTCAATTCGAATATGTTAATGAAGAACTGCCGGATGTGCTGGCTGCCACAAACACAATCATTACCCGGGGCGGTTCCAATTCTATTTTTGAATTTCTGACGCTGCATCTGCCAATGCTGATTGTGCCGTTAACACGTGCTCAAAGCAGGGGAGACCAGATTCTGAATGCTGAGTCATTTAAGGAAAAAGGATATGCAGCTGTCCTGGAAGAAGAACAGCTGAGTGAAGAAACGCTGCGCGAAGCTCTGCAGAACATTGAAGACAGCCGGGACGATACGATCGCCCAGATGAAAACATATATGGCTGAAAATCCATTGGATCTTATTATCAAAGAGCTGTATGCCTATCACTAATCAAAGCCTCCCCGGCACTTGTGGCCGGGGAGGCTTTGCATATTAAAAGGAAATTGCATTACTCAGCAAATATATCGGCAATTAAATCAATCTGCTCGTTAATGGAAATAGGGTCATAAGGGTAGTACGTGTCGTAATCAAGAAAATAAAACTGGTCGTTCTGTACAGCATCGAGGCTTGCCCAGACATCGGAATTCTGGATTTTTTCCTTGCTTTCACCAGTCTCCTCAGGGTCGTAGGTAGTCATGAACATATGATCGGCCGAGTACTCCTCAAGCACCTCCATTGAAATCTCCTGCGCATTTTCGCCCATGACCTCCTCCTGAATTTTCTCGGGAGCGTTCAAATCAAGAGCATTATAGATAGCCTGACCGCCCCGGCCGCCATTCGCGCCAAAAACATAAAGGTCGTTATTATTGGTCAGTTCATATAATCCGAAAGTATCATCCTCTTCTATTGTACCCTCAAGACGTTCTTTTGCATCCGCTGCGGTTTCCTCAATGGTGTCTTTAAAATCTTCAGCTTCTGCCTGATTATTGGTCAATTCCCCGAATGTATCAAGCGTTTCCTGAACATTTGTATCCGGATTGTATGGAATATGAACTGTTGGAGCGATCTCTGACAACTGTTCGTAATTGTCATCATACATTACAACAATTAAATCAGGATCGAGCTCGAGTACTTCTTCAGGATCAATTGGATTCCCAACATTTTTTGCTTTGCTCAAGTGTTCTTCAAGAAAAGGATTGGAAAATGCATCCGGTCCGGAACCGGATACGTCTGCATCAACCGCAAGCAGCTCGCCGGCGTAGTAATCTGTCACAATCGTCTCTGGGTCCGAGGGGATGGAGACGTCGCCTTTTTCTGTTTCATATGCACTGGTTTGCTCACTGCTGTCTGCATTATCTGCAGAAGAACTGGTTCCTTCCCCGCTGCTGCAGGAAGCGAGCAGCACTGTGCCAGCTGTAACAACAGCAAATCGTCCAGTAATCGTATGTAAGCGCATCAAAATCCTCCCTGTTTAAATGATAATGATTTTCAATATCACTAGTGTAACGAAAAGAGAAAGAAAAATCTACACAAAAAAGCCCCCGCAATATATGCGGAGGCAGAAGCGAAGTGGTTTACACTTCCATAATAATAGGGAGAATCATTGGGCGCCGCTTCGTACGCTCGTATAGATAAGGTGCCAGACTGTCTATAATTTCTGATTTAATCTCAGACCACTGACTGGTTTTACGTTTCATCACTTCATCAAGATGCCTGCTTAATGTTTTCTGGGCATCGTTAATCAAATCCCCGGATTCACGCATATAAACGAAGCCGCGTGAAATTAAGTCTGGACCTGCTGAAACCTTAAAGTTTTTCATATCGATACTTACGACCACTACGACGAGTCCTTCTTCGGATAAAATGCGGCGGTCCCGGAGCACAATGTTGCCAATGTCACCGATACCGTGACCGTCGACATAAACAGCACCGGAAGGCACCTTGCCTACGACAGAAGCACTGTCCCGGGTCAGGGCTAGCACTTCACCGTTTTCCATAATAAAGGAATTTTCGAGAGGTACGCCGCAGTCCCTGGCAAGTCTCGAATGCATTTTCAGCATCCGGTATTCGCCGTGAATCGGCATGAAATATTTCGGGCGCATTAAGCGCAGCATAAGCATTTGTTCCTGCTGGCTTCCGTGACCGGAAGTATGAATGTTGTTCAGTGAGCCGTGGATGACACGCGCTCCTGCACGGTAGAGCTGGTTAATGATTTTATGCACGGATGTCGTATTTCCTGGAATAGGAGAACTTGAGAATACGACAGTGTCTCCGGGAATAATCTGAATCTGACGGTGGGTTCCGTGGGCTACACGGGAAAGAGCTGCCATTGGTTCGCCCTGGCTCCCGGTACATAAAATGGCTGCCTGATCGTCCGGCAGTTTATTTAGCTGGGAAGGCTCCACGAACGTTCCTTTTGGTGCATTAATATATCCGAGCTCCTGGCCAATCGTGATGGATGATTCCATACTGCGGCCGAATACAGCGATTTTGCGTCCGTCCTTTACAGCTGCATCCACGGCCTTTTGAAGACGGTATATATTAGAAGCAAATGTTGCAAAAATGATTCTTCCTTTGGCCTGGCGGAAGATGGAACGGATGTTGTCCCCGACTTTTCGTTCGGATACAGTGAACCCTGGAACCTCCGCATTCGTGCTGTCCGAGAGCAGGCACAGCACGCCTTTTTCGCCGATGTCGGCCATTTTGGCTAAATTGGCCGGCTCTCCTACAGGGGTGAAGTCAAATTTGAAATCTCCAGTATGGACAACATTCCCTTCAGGAGTGTGGACATTGATACCGAGAGAATCAGGAATACTATGGGTGGTCCGGAAAAAATCCACTTTTAAATGATTAAAAGCAACAGGCTGGTCTTCCTGAACAGTATTTAATTTTGCTTTGCGTAAAAGCCCGCGTTCTTCGAGCTTTCCTTTTAACAGACCAATGGCCAATGGGCCGCCGTAAATAGGGACATTTAATTCTTTCAGCAGAAACGGGACACCGCCGATATGGTCTTCGTGCCCGTGGGTGATAAAGACGCCTTTAATTTTTTCTTTGTTCCGCACCAGGTATGTGTAGTCGGGAATGACGTAGTCGATTCCAAGCAGGTCATCTTCTGGGAACATGATACCGGCATCGATCACGATAATTTCATCCTGGTATTGAACCACGTACGTGTTTTTGCCGATTTCGCCTAACCCGCCCAGGGCAAAAACAGCAACTTGGTTTTGGTTTATTTGTTTCATACGTTATAAATTCTCCACTTGAAAGTCTTCAGATCTTTGTTCGAACTCAAGCTGCTTATCAGTAAGCCCCTGAACGAATTCAATGTTAAATTGTTTGTCGGCGAGTTTGCGGCGGACTTCCCGCTCAGATTCTGCTTCTACATATAGTGAATGAGTGTTTTCCCGTACAGGGGCTTCTGTGAAATTATTCTGGTAAAAAACTTTGTAAATCATCGTAAATATCTCTCCTTCTTGAAATGTAAATGCGGCGTTTATAACTGCTTTAGAAAAAAATGGTTTTTTGGCATAAAATAGTACTGTAAATAGAAAAAAAGCAAAATAATGCAGGAAGGACAGGAAGTAATCGTTGCAACAGCCTGGCTGTTTAATCAAAAATGACTTCATATCCAGAGCGGTTCTACTCAGCTTCCGGCCAAAGAACTCAAGCTGAACAGCACCACAGTGTACGTACCAACCATTAATAATTCATATTATAAAGCATGAAACTGTTTTTTTCATCCTTTTAATCACTTCTGTCCAAAAATCATCCGGGTGCAGAGTAAGAAAAAGACAAAATAAAGTAACTATACGGGTACTAAAGAACCATGATAGTATAGAAAGGGAATAAATTATCTATAAATGCATAAAGTTTCTTTTATAGAAATTATTACCAAATAAAAACGGGGAGAGAAAACTTTATAGGAAAAAACTGATGAGATGAAAAAAGCATTTTCCCGAAGGAAAACGCTTCTTTAGCAGGCTATAGCTTTGGCAGTTCCCGTTTGTACTCGTCCTCGTAATCTTCAATCCGGTCGTAAAACATAACCCCGTTCAGGTGATCAATCTCATGCTGGGCAACAATAGCCGGCAGTCCCCGGAGACGCAGCTTCACTTCTTCGTTTTCAAGAGTCTGTGCCTTTAATGTGATACGCGAATATCTTGGAACGTTTCCAGGCACTTCCCGGTCTACTGAAAGGCATCCTTCTCCGCCCTCTAAATGAGTGGTTTCTACAGAATGGCTCAGAATTTTTGGGTTGATGAAGCCGTAGCTGTACAGCTCATCTTTGTCATCGGTCACATGCATGGCAAACATTCTTTTATTAATGCCAAGCTGGGGTGCTGCTACACCGACGCCGGAACGGAGCTCATATTTTTCAGCGGTTTCCTCGTCCTGGCTGTTTTTTAAGAAATCCAGCATTTCCTGCAGGGTATTCAGATCTTCAGGAGACGGAGGAACCGGGACTTCTTCAGATACTTTACGGAGCGCAGGGCTTCCCTCACGCTTAATATCTTTCATTGTTAACATGAATCAACTGCCTCCAATCAAGCTTACATATGATAGTCGTTAATAACAGTGTATTAGTATAGCAAAAAAATTTCAGCTAAAACAGCTCTAAAGTGTGAAATAGCCGGAAAAATATAAATATACAGGAGGAATACATATGTACAAAATGAACAAAAAATTGACAGGAGCAGCAGTCGTTACATTATCGGCTTTAGTATTATCGGCATGCGGGTCTCCAGAGGGAAGCATCCAGAATCACTGGAGTGAAGCAGCTGGAGCTGAAGAGGATTTTTCCAGTAAAGATGAAGAATTGACCGAACTGGCCCAGGAAGAACAAAATGTATTCGAAAATTTAACTTCCTATGAGAATGATGAAAAGAAAAAAATTGAATCATCTGTAGAAGAAGCTGTAGGATCAGTGAATGAACGTAAAGAATTAATGGAAGAAGAACAGGAAGAAATTAATCAGGCGTATGAGGAAGCAATGAACGCAGACGAACCGATTGAAAATCTGGAAAATGAACAAATGACTGAAAAGGCTAATCAGGCCCAGAAGGCGATGGAAAAGAGAAACGAAGCATTTAACGGAGTACACGATGCTTATATGGAAGCAGTTGATAAAGAAATTGATATGTATGAATCGTTTAATGATAAAAATCTAGAGCTTGAAGCGCTCGAGGATCAGCTTGATACTATTAACAGCTCATATAAAGAAGTGGAGAACCACAGGGAAACATTTAATGCAGAAACAAAAGCATTCAATGAAGCTAAAAATGCATTCGGGGATATGACGGAGGAAGAGAGTTAATTCAGTTTTATAACAAGGCGGCGGGGCCAGGCGGTGAATGGAGAAAAAGGGCTGAACTGTTTATATAAGCGTAGGCCGATGATATATAACAGATTTGATTATTTACAAATAATAGAAGGTGCCAAATGGCAGGATAATCCTTTGAACAAAAAGGATTGACGTATCTTTTTCGTTTGGTATATTCTAACTATTGAAAAGTATTGTTTCATTGAAATGATATAATAAACTGAAACAGTTACTTATTTGTTCTTTGTTAAAATTATCCTTGATTACATTAAGCTTGTGAAGGGTATTAAAAGATGATGTGGTCTTAAATCCGCACGCGGAAAATACTCTAGCAGCAGATTGTGAAATTCGGGCGATAATTGAAGAACAGATAAAACACAACTACTGGATACAGCCGGTGTATTTTAAGAAGAGAGGAAGAGGTGAACATTTGTGGCGACAAAAACGATTGAACAAGTCGAAAGTCACTTTGAAATGTTTCAAATTTTAAATGAAAACGGAGAGGTAGTTAACAAGGACGCAATGCCTGACCTTTCCGATGAGCAGCTTCAGGAAATCATGCACCGCATGGTCTATACGCGCATCTGGGATCAGCGCGCCATTTCCCTGAACCGTCAGGGACGGCTCGGCTTCTACGCGCCAGTAGCAGGACAGGAAGCTTCCATGATCGGCTCCCACTATGCACTGGAAAAAGAAGACTGGATTCTTCCGGGCTACCGGGATGTACCACAGGTAGTATGGCACGGCCTTCCATTATATCAGGCGTTCCTTTATTCCCGCGGCCATTTCCATGGCGGTCAGATTCCGGAAGGCGTAAACATTCTCCCCCCTCAAATAATTATCGGGGCTCAGATTGTACAGGCAGCAGGCGTCGCGCTTGGTTTAAAGCGCCGTCATCAGGATAATGTTGCTATTACTTATACTGGGGACGGCGGCGCTTCCCAGGGCGACTTCTACGAAGGTATGAACTTCGCAGGTGCCTATGAAGCTCCGGCTATCTTTGTTGTGCAGAACAACCAGTTTGCCATCAGCGTGCCGGTAGAAGAACAGTCCGCAGCTAAAACGATTGCTCAAAAAGCGGTAGCTGCTGGGATTCACGGCGTGCAGGTTGACGGCATGGACATCCTTGCCATGTACTCTGTCACGGAAACAGCCCGTAAGAATGCCTTAAACGGAGAACCTACCCTGATTGAGTCCGTGTGTTACCGTTACGGCCCGCATACAATGGCTGGTGACGATCCGACCCGTTACCGCACAGAAGAACTCGATAACGAATGGGAAAAGAAAGACCCGCTTATTCGTTTCCGGAAGTTTCTTGAGGATAAAGACCTTTGGAATGAAGATAAAGAAAACGAAGTGGTAGATCAGGCGAAAGCCGATATTAAAGAAGCGATTAAACAGGCGGACGATACACCGAAACAAAAAGCCTCCGATTTAATCGAAATTATGTATGAAAAGCTTCCGCAAAACCTGCAGGAACAGCTCGAAGAATACAGAGAGAAGGAGTCGAAGTAAGCCATGGCGCAAATGACGATGATTCAAGCAATTACAGATGCAATGCGTACGGAACTGAAAAATGACGAGAACGTCCTCGTCTATGGGGAAGACGTAGGCCAGAACGGCGGTGTCTTCCGTGCTACAGAAGGGCTGCAGGATGAATTTGGTGAAGAGCGTGTATTTGATACTCCGCTCGCAGAATCTGGTATCGGGGGCTTAACGCTCGGTTTGGCTGTTACTGGCTTCCGTCCGGTAATGGAAATCCAGTTTTTCGGCTTCGTATTTGAAACAATGGACGAAGTTGTCGGCCAGATCGCACGTCTGCGCTACCGCACAGGCGGTAAATACGGTGCGCCGGTAACTATCCGTACACCTTACGGCGGCGGAGTGAAGACTCCAGAGCTGCACGCTGACAGCCTGGAAGGCCTGATTGCACAATCCCCGGGTATCTCAGTTGTTATTCCATCGACTCCTTACGATGCAAAAGGCCTGCTGATTTCTGCTATCCGCAGCAATGACCCGGTCTTTTATCTCGAGCACATGAAGCTGTACCGTTCTTTCCGGGAAGAAGTGCCGGAAGAGGAATACACAGTGGAAATCGGCAAAGCGGATGTGAAGCGTGAAGGAAAAGACGTTACTCTAATTGCTTACGGCGCTATGGTGCACACATGCCTGAAAGCAGCTGATCAGCTTGCAGAGGAAGGGTACGAAGCAGAAGTAATCGACCTGCGTACTGTAAGCCCGATTGACATGGACACCATTGTTGAATCCGTGAAAAAGACTAATCGTGCTGTTATGGTGCAGGAAGCACAAAGACAGGCAGGTGTCGGCTCCAACGTTATGGCTGACCTTAATGAGCGCGCAATTCTGCACCTTGAGGCACCGGTACTTCGTGTAGCAGCTCCTGACACTGTTTTCCCATTTGCGGCGGCTGAAGACGTATGGCTGCCAAATGAAAATGACGTGATCGAAAAGGCGAAAGCAGTACTCAACTTCTAAATTTGTAAATGACTGCAACAGGTTGATGGCTGAAATCAACCTGTTTGCTACGCGTAATATCGAATGTAAACTAAAGGAGGCATTTGTTTTGGCTTATGAATTTAAACTTCCCGATATTGGTGAGGGAATTCACGAAGGCGAGATCGTTTCATGGCAGGTTAAGCCCGGCGATGAAATCAAAGAAGACGACGTGCTCTGCGAAGTACAAAACGATAAAGCAGTTGTGGAAATTCCTTCCCCTGTAGACGGAAAAGTTTTAGAGCTTAAAGTGGATGAAGGAACAACAACCACCGTCGGTGAAGTGATTCTCACTATCGATGATGGCAGCGGAGAGGAGTCCTCTTCAGATGATTCCGCGGAAGATGCTTCCGGCGATGAAAGTTCCGAAGGTAAATCAGAAAGAGACGAGCAGGAACAGAATGATGCTCAGCCGGCTTCCACGGAAGCAGAAAAAGAAAGTCCGACACCAGCAGGTGGCGAGAGTGCCAGTACGTCAGGAGAAGCAGACGTAGATGAAAACGCACGCGTTATCGCCATGCCGTCTGTGCGCAAATATGCGCGTGAAAATGAAGTAACGATTCAAAAAGTCAAAGGAACAGGCAAAAACGGCCGTATTCTCCGTGAAGACATCGATGCATTCCTGAGCGGCGATCAGTCAGCTGAAGAAGAAACAACAGAAGCTGCTTCCGGCGCTGAAGAAAGCAAAACCGCAGCGAGCGCACCAGCACCTTCCCAGGATCAGGGCGCTATGGAAGAACGCGTGCCGCTTAAAGGTATCCGTAAAGCTATCGCTCAAAAAATGGTACAATCAAAACAGACGGCTCCACACGTTACTCATATGGACGAAGTGGACGTCAGTGCGCTGGTTGACCACCGTAAAAAATTCAAGCCGATGGCAGCAGAGCAGGATATCAAGCTTACGTACCTGCCGTACGTAGTAAAAGCTCTGACTTCCGCAATCCGTAAGTTCCCTGTATTGAACGCTTCTATCGATGATGAAGCTTCTGAAATCGTGTATAAGCATTACTTCAATATCGGCATTGCAGCTGATACAGAGCAGGGACTTGTCGTACCGGTTGTAAAAGACACAGATCGCAAGCCAATCTTTACACTGGCTGACGAAATCAACGAACTTGCTACAAAAGCAAGAGACGGAAAGCTTTCCTCGGCTGAAATGAGCGGAGGCTCTGCTACGATTTCGAACCTTGGATCTGCAAAAGGTGCTTTCTTTACTCCGGTTATTAATCATCCGGAAGTAGCGATTCTTGGTATTGGCCGTATTGAAGAAAAAGCGGTAGTGCGCGACGGTGAAATTGTTGCTGCGCCAATGCTTGCTCTTTCATTAAGCTATGACCACCGCCTAATCGATGGCATGACAGCACAGCACGCATTGAATCACATCAAACGCTTGTTAAATGAACCAGAACTAATCTCAATGGAGGGATAATTCATGGTAGTAGGAGATTTTGCAGAAGAAATTGACACGCTAGTTGTAGGTGCCGGTCCGGGTGGCTATGTCGCGGCCATCCGTGCGGCCCAGCTTGGACAAAAGGTAACTGTCGTAGAAAAAGGAAATCTGGGCGGAGTCTGCTTGAACGTAGGCTGCGTACCGTCCAAAGCATTAATCCAGGCGGGCCACCGTTTTCACGAAGCCAATGAAGGCGCGGAAAACATGGGTATTACCTCTAAAGGTGCCGATGTGGATTTCACAAAGGTACAGGAGTGGAAAGGCAGCGTCGTTGAAAAGCTTACTGGCGGCGTTGAATCCCTTCTAAAAGCAAACAAGGTAAATATCGTAAAAGGGGAAGCTTACTTCTCCGACAAGGATCAGGTAAAAGTTTCCACGGATGAATACAGTTCCCAAACGTATAAATTTAATAACTGCATCATTGCTACGGGGTCCCGTCCGGTGGAACTCAAGCCGCTTCCGTTCGGAAAACGTGTACTTGATTCTACTGGCGGCTTAAATCTCGAAGAAATTCCGAAAAGCATGATTGTGGTCGGCGGCGGCTATATCGGCATCGAGATGGCTGGAGCGTATGCAAACCTTGGTACAGAGGTGACGGTGCTTGAAGGCGAGAATCGTATTCTTTCCCAGGGCTTTGAAAAGCAGATGACTCAGCCAGTGCAGAAGAAATTAAAAGCACAGGGCGTTGATATTCAAACAGAAGCATTTGCCCAGGGCGTTGAGGAATCAGAGGACAGCGTAACTCTTACAGCTGAAGTAAAAGGCGAAGAAAAAACGTTTGAAGCAGAATATGTACTGGTTGCTGTAGGACGTCGTCCAAATACAGAAGAACTGGGACTTGAGCAGATCGGCGTGGAAATCGGCGAACGTGGTCTTATCCAGGTGGACGAGCAGTCCCGTACCAGTGTAGATAACATCTACGCAATTGGTGACATCGTGCCTGGCCTGCCGCTTGCTCATAAAGCTTCCTACGAAGCGAAAGTAGCTGCAGAAGCTATTGCCGGAGAAGCAGCAGCAGTCGATTATCTCGGTATGCCGATGGTTGTCTTCTCGGATCCGGAGCTTGCAAGCGTTGGATATACTGAAGAAGACGCGAAGGAAGCAGGCTTTGACGTAAAATCCGCGAAGTTTCCCTTCCAGGCAAACGGACGGGCATTGTCTCTGGACGTCTCTGAAGGCTTCATGAAGCTCATTACGCGCAAGGATGATGGATTAGTCATCGGGGCACAAATCGTTGGCCCTAACGCTTCTGACATGATTGCAGAAGCAGGCCTGGCAATTGAAGCAGGTATGACGGCAGAAGATGTGGCGATGACCGTTCATGCTCACCCAACGTTAGGTGAGATTACGATGGAAACGGCAGAAGCAGCACTTGGCATGCCAATTCACATTACGTAATAAAATTAAGAAGGCCGCGGCTTATCACAGCCGTGGCCTTCTTGTGTATAGTAGAAGAGCAGCTGCTCGCGGAAGCAGAATATTTCATGCCTTCTTAGTATAATAAAAACCCCGGCGCTCTGTGAACTGACCCAGCGAAATGAGACAAGAAAAAACACCTATGCGGCCACCGTCCGGAATTCCACCGGGCTGTGGTCGT
>NZ_JBQLIA010000012.1:0-80722 GCF_056034345.1 Marinococcus sp. LNSP9103-4
TTTCTTTGGTCGGAAATTCATCTTGAGTGTATCACGAGTGATTTTTTTCGTTGTCTAGCTTAATTTTACAATCGGCGCAATTAAAGCGTTTACATTATTATTCAAAAAAAGTCCCAACTGGTGTTGGCAAGCCGATAAGTACAGAAAAGAATAAATACATAACTGCCACTACCCCTACCGCGAAAACCAGGCCCTTTGTTACATGCTTAGGTGTTGCTTTTGCTTTTTCCGATAGATATGTGTGATAAAAGTAAACCACTATAATAACGAGAAATGATACAACATAGAAACCTAACAATGGTAAAAGCAAATAAGCTCCGTACAAAATCAACCCGGGAATTACAATCTTAAACAATAATATTTCCTTCGTAAGACCTGCTGCTTCAGTAGAGGTGCCAGTGTCCGCTGACGTACTTTTCTTTTTTGAAAACAGATTTCTTAACAACGGATCTACGATCATTAAAATACCAGTAAGAGCCATGCTAAAAAGTATTAACCTTGGAAATAAAGAAGCTTCAGAAGGCATATTCAGCGTTCTTGTATAGGCAAGCGCACTAAACAAAATTAAAACGGCGCCTAATACATAACTTGATTTCATCATCCTCCCCCTTCCTATTCATTTTTTAATAAGATAATGTTTATATAGAAATCCTTTAATCCACCGTCGTGTTTTTAGCGCTTAACAACTTGGTGGCCTCCGAATTCATTTCGGAGCGCTGCGACTACTTTGCCAGTAAAAGTATCGTCTTCCTGAGAACGAAAGCGCATCATAAGCGCCAATGTAATAACTGGAGCAGGAGTTTCTAAATCCAGCGCTGTTTCTACCGTCCATTTTCCTTCACCTGAAGAATTCATAATTCCACGGATACTGTCAAGTTGAGGATCTTTGGAGAAAGCGCTCTCAGTTAATTCCATTAACCAGGAACGAACCACTGAACCGTTGTTCCACATGCGCGCCACTTCTTCATAGTCATAGTCGAACTGACTTTTACTAAGAATATCAAACCCTTCTGCAATGGCCTGCATCATTCCGTATTCAATACCATTATGTACCATCTTAAGAAAGTGCCCACTTCCAGGCTCACCTGCGTGGTGGAAACCATTCTCTACAGTTATATCTTCAAAGACAGGCTCCAGTCTTTTCACTGCTCTCTGGGTGCCTCCTATCATGATACATGCACCATGCCGGGCCCCATCAATACCACCGCTCGTCCCCGCATCCAGAAAATGAATTCCTCGTTCCTGCAGTGATTCAGCTCTTTTCAGCGATTCTTTATAATTTGAATTTCCGCCATCTATAATGACATCATCTGCGTCGAGTAGCGGAGTTACTATTTCTATCACTTGCTCAGTAATTGTTCCAGCAGGGACCATCAGCCATATATGACGAGGTGCTTCCATTTTTTCTATAAGCTCGGGAATAGAATAAGCTGCCACGGCGCCTTCTTCTTCTAATTGGTTAATGACAGTTTCATTTACATCGTTTGCGATCACTGTATGCTGATGCTCTATTAAATTTTGTGCAAGATTGTACCCCATCTTCCCCAGACCAATTAACCCTACTTCCATTTTTTCACCCCTTATAATTTTCAGAACATTTTCTATCTTTCTTCTCTTTTTATTATAATATAAAAAATTTCTTTTTCAATAATAAAAATGAAAAAATATTTTTTATTTTTCCTTTTCTTATATACTATGTATAATTACTTATGCTAGCTTATATTTCCTTAAAGTCCTTGTTCTTAATTATAGAGGAAATTTAAACCACTGTTATAGGAGTAGATATTATGGTTTCTTCAGAAGCTTCCCACTGTAAACACCGCATACGGGCGATGTATCCAGACTTTCGAAAAAAGGAACAAAAAATTGCAGATTATATTTTGGAATCACCTGAAGAAATAATTCATTCGACTATCAGCCAGGTTGCAGAAACACTTGACGTTGCAGAAGCCACAGTTTTTCGTTTTTGTAAGCGCATTGGTTTCAAAGGCTATCAAGCAATGAAAATAGCTCTCGCCAGTGAAATCACTGACAATAATATTACTGATATTCACGAAACGATTCAGGAGGGAGACAATTACAAGCTTGTGGCAGAAAAAGTATTTAAAGCAAACGTCAGGTCGTTGGAGGACACTTTTTCTGTCTTAAACCAAGACACTTTTAATCAGGCAGTAGAGGCGCTCCTTTCAGCACACAAAATAGAGTTTTATGGAAATGGAGGTTCGGGCGTCATTGCTCTTGATGCCCATCATAAGTTTATGCGAACCGGAATTCCGGTTTATTCCCACAGTGACTCTCACTTTCAAGTAATGGCGGCTTCCCAACTTAGTGAAAAAGATGCAGTAATATTAATTTCACACTCTGGAGCTAATCGGGATATTTTACAGGTTCTGGACACTGCTAAAGAGCAGGGAGCAACAACTATCGGTATTACAACCTTGGCAAAATCACCGTTGAGTGAACGCGTAGATCTCCCTTTATATACTGTTTCCCAGGAAACCGATTATCGTTCAGAAGCTTTGTCTTCAAGACTGGCTCAATTGAGTCTGATTGATGCTTTATATGTAAATGTCAGTATCGGCAAAAAAGAATTAATGCAGCAGTCTCTCACTAAAATGAGACAAGCCATCGCAAAAAAAAGAATCTAAGTCGTTTTTTAAGAAAGGGATGCTCGAATGGGGAATAAAAAATATGTAATGGGGTTAGACATAGGGACCACCAGTATAAAAGCCGTTATATTTATGCAAACAGGCGAAGTCGTTGCAGAACAAGAAATTGCATACTCAATTCGACGTCCGGCAGTAACTTGGGCAGAACAAGATCCAGTCGAAATTGAAAGTGCCGCTATTAAGGCAATGCATACTGCAATTGAAAGCGCTGACATTAAAGGGGAAGAACTTTTATCCGTTGGCCTATCATCAGCGATGCATACATTAATTGCTATAGATAAAGAATGGCAACCACTCTCGCCTTCTCTTATATGGGCAGATGGAAGAAGTGTAGAACAAGTTGACAAGTTAAAAGTAACACCAGAAGCGGAAAAAATATATCAGAAAACTGGTACGCCTATTCATCCCATGTCTCCTTTGCTAAAACTATTATGGATGAAGGAAAATAAATATGAACCTTACCTGCAGGCCGACCGATTTGTATCGATTAAAGAATTTCTCACTGGACGCTGGTTTGGAATCGCAGCCGTTGATTATTCTACGGCTTCTTCATCAGGAATGTTCAACATTCATACAAGCACTTGGGATAAAGAAGCTCTGCGTTTAGCAGGTATTGAGGCAGAGCAACTATCTCCCCCGGTAAAACCAACTTATTCATTTCACGGAATGAATCGTGGTGTAGCTGAAAAAATAGGGATACCTGTCTCTCTTCCATTTGTAGCAGGGGGGTCAGACGGGGCCCTCGCAAATATTGGTTTAGGGGTTCTGAACGTTAATCATACAGCCATTACTATCGGTACAAGTGGAGCAATTCGTCAAATGACGAATGCCCCTCTGACTGATATAAACCAGCGAACATTCTGCTACAGAGTTTCTGACACAGAATGGCTCGTAGGTGGAGCCACGAATAATGGAGGGAACATACTCGAGTGGTTGAAACACTTGTTATACACTGAAAATAGACAAAAAAACAAAACGCTAGAAAACTCGCTTTATCATTCACTCACTAAAGCAGCGGAGACTGCTTCTCCTGGAGCAAATGGTTTGCTGTGCTTCCCATGTATTCATGGTGAACGAGCTCCATACTGGAATGCAAATACCCGGGGAGCTTACATAGGTTTATCGGTGAACCACACGCAGGCCGACCTCATCCGTTCCAGCCTAGAAGGCATTATTTTCAGTTTATATAGTATACATGAAGCTATGACTTCCTTATCTTTGACGACTCAGAACTTATATGCAAGTGGTGGCTTTGCCCGCTCTCCTTTATGGGTGCAAATTGCGGCTGATATTTTTCAGCAGGAAATCCGCCTCCCCGTCTCTCACCAAAGCTCTGCATGGGGTGCGGCCTGGTTAAGTATGATAGCCATGGGGGAAGCAGAAGATTTAGCTTCTATAAAAGAATATATTCCAATGAATCAGTTAGTTGTACCGGATAAGACATTAAGCGAAACCTACCAGCCGCTGTATGAAATATATCGAAACTTGTATGACCAATTACAATTCAGTTTTTCCCAAATATCAGCTCTGCAAAAATAATTCGAATGCTCCTTTTTTTCTGCTTTCCTATAATATAACTCCCTTTGTTTACAGCAAAAGGCCGGCCACAGATTTCCTCCGTGTCCGGCCAAAACATAAATAGATTTTTAAACTTCAAACCCTTAGTGACAAAACTTAGCGTACGTTTTCAGGATAAATTTCATTTAGGATTTCATGCGTTGGAGTGGAAATCAAGTTTTTATTAATGACTTCTTCCACTCTTCCACCCATGTTATCTTCCAGGTCTTTAGCATATTCTTTATCGCCGATAATATATGCTGTATCAAGACCGCGGTTTTTCATCTGTTTGTTGATGACAGGAGCCAGGCTCTTGTACCAGCGGTGGCGATTTTCTTCAAAACGCTGCTGAACTTTATCCACTTGTGTAGAACCTGCAGCCGTACGGTCAGCTGATGCTGTACCTTTATACTCCTGCCAGTCCTCGCTGTCCACGTCCCAGTGGAACTGCATTTCTTCGCGGATTTTGCCCATCGAGGTATCGATCAGGTAAACATCCTGCTTGTTTGTAAGAAGAATCGCTGTAGGCGGGAACGTTTTTTCCAGTTTTTCGAGCTGCTCGGTCTGCGGCGTTGGCTCCCACATTACTTCTGTCTCCACCGGCACCTGAAAAATGTCTGCTTCCCAAGTAGATCCGTCGCCGGATGCAAAGATAATAACACTCTTCTGCAGATCAGAACGATGGTCCTCAATGTATTTTTCGATATCATCGGTAATTTTTTTGATCGCATTTTTTTCATCTTTTGTTTCGCTCTTGTCTGCGTACTGCTTTAAGCCGTTAACAGCCTTTTTGTATTTAATCTTCCATTCTTCGCTAGGCTGGCCGCCTTCACCAATATCGGTGTTCAAA
Source organism: Marinococcus sp. LNSP9103-4 (assembly GCF_056034345.1). Lineage (NCBI taxonomy): Bacteria > Bacillati > Bacillota > Bacilli > Caryophanales > Bacillaceae > Marinococcus > Marinococcus sp. LNSP9103-4. The sequence goes on from NZ_JBQLIA010000012.1 coordinate 5,077, forward strand.
TAAAAGGACACAAAACCATATTCATCCTCTTTATTTTTCAGCTGTTTTAAATTGTTCGTAATTCCCATTGTCTGTTACCCCTTTCCGTGACTGTGTTAACTATTCAATTACCATTCTACAAAGTGTATTTCCTTCGAACAGGAACGATAAACGTCAAATACAATAATATTTTCAAACCAATAAAAAAAAGCAGGTTCAAATGAAAGAACCTGCCTTTTTTATTAAGAGGACTGGGTATTGTCAGCACTCTGCAGCTGACCTGAGCTGTTGTTTGAAGAGCTGCTTTCAATAGCAGTACTTTCTTCTTTTAGCTCTTTTAATTCACCAGTAGTTTCAAGCGTCGTCGTTTTTGCTTTCATCAATGTTTCTTTCAGACTGTTCACCCGGTTGACGATTTCCTGGATATCTGTGCTTGCTGACTGGAGCAGCTCAGAATAATAATTTGACGTTTCTCTTAATGTAGAAATGACTGATTCCCTGTTCTCTGAAAGAAACTGGGAGGTGTTGTTCAGTGTGGAAGCTGTTTGTTTCGTGCCCTCTACAATAGGGGAACGGGTTTTACGTGTACTGAGCAAAACAATAACGGAGACGACGCCTCCAAGAATTAAACCAATTTTGAGTGCTGTGTTTCCATTTTCCTCTGCCATCACTATCCATCCTTTCGACTCTGCATATATTATTACCTATACCACATTTTACATGAATTTATTCTTTTTTACTTTATCTTATCAAAAAAAATCTACCTATCAGGAAACTATTGTGCTTTTGATCACATTTTCATGATTTTATGGTTTGTCAAACGAGTAATATAGGGTAAACTAATTGTCAGCAGGAGTATAATAGAAAGAAAGGAAGATGTCCGCATGAGAAAACCGCAGAGACTTTCATTTGAAGACTTAATGGAAGCAAATAAAAATGAACTCAAGGGCAACAAACAGGCACTTGATTCTATAGACCGCAGGCTTGACGAAAAAAAATCCAAAGAAGTCTATGTCCGCCCGGCCACTAAAAAACGAGCCAACTAATAGCGCTGCAAGGATGGCACCCCTCCAGATATTTCTATGCCATCCTTATATATTGTCTCCTTTAATTTTTGGAATTTTTCGTTAAATAAATCCGTAAGCATACCTTCCTGCAATAAAAAAACCGCCTTTCGGCGGCTTTTCCCTCTGTATTTTACAGATCGGAGTCTTCGAGAATCCGTTCAATTTCTTCTTTATGACCGGTCTCATCAGAAATAAGGTCTTCAAGTTTGTTTTGAAGCTCGATCATGTTCAGCTCTTCTGCCTGCTGGGCGCGTTTTGTGTAGCGCTCAATTGTGTCTGCTTCAGCGTCACGCGCTGCTTCAAGCATTTCGCGCACCTGGAATGTCTGCTTCACGTCAGCAGGCTTTGTGGTCGGTGTACCGCCAAGTGTACGAATTTTAGAAGCCAGGTATTGAGCGTGGCCCTGCTCGTCACCGATTTCATCTTCAAACAGTGGTCTGAGCATTGGTGTGTGAATGCCGGAAACCACAGCTGCATAGTTTGTATACATAATAGCTGCTGCATATTCGTGTGCTAAGTCGACGTTAAGTCCATCGATTAATTCCTGTACTTTAGGATCGTTTTCTCTTACGCGTTCCATGAATAAATTCCTCCTGTCGTCTGTTTAGTGCAATTGATGTTTTCTCATAGTTGTAGCCTTCCAAAGTATATTTTACCCTTTTTCAGGCTGAAAAAACCTCTTTTTTATTTGAACAGGTATAGATATTCGCTGTAACCCTGCTCTTCAAGCTCATTAACTGGGATAAATTTAAGGGCAGCCGAATTGATACAATACCGTAAACCTGTTGGTTCAGGCCCGTCCGGAAATACGTGTCCAAGGTGGGAATCTGCTTCGTCACTGCGGACTTCCGTTCTTCTCATCCCTAAAGAATCGTCAAAGCTTTCTTTAACTTCGCTTTCCTTTAAAGGCATGGTAAAGCTTGGCCATCCGCAGTTGGAATCGAATTTATCCTTTGAACTAAACAAAGGCTCTCCGGAAACTACGTCTACATACAGGCCTTCCTCTTTATGGTTCCAGTATTCATTTTCAAAGGGGCGCTCGGTGGCATCATTTTGAGTTACTTCATACTGTATCGGGGTTAACCGCTGTTTCAGTTCTTCTGTACTGTATTTCTTATTGGTGCTCATTCTGCTCACTCCAGTAATTGTTTATAAATCCTTCACGGCCGGAGCCCTTCCGGTACATCATATAGTGAAAACGATTTTTGTGATGATAATCCTGGTGATATTCTTCGGCCGGATAAAATACCCCGGCTTCCCTGATTCTCGTTACCACAGGTTTTTCAAACGGGCCATTTTCATCAAGCTCCTGTTTGGAGGCTTCAGCAAGCCTGCGCTGTTCTTCATCGTGGTAGAAAATATTCGTCGTATAGGATTCCCCGCGGTCATTAAACTGACCACCCGGATCTGTAGGGTCAATCTGGCGCCAGAATATTTCAAGCAGCCGTTCATAAGATACCACCGATGGGTCATATTTCATTTGAATAGCTTCTACGTGACCGGTAGTTTCTGAACATACTTCCCGGTACGTCGGATTTTCTGTATGACCTCCGGTATATCCCGACATAATATCGTAGACACCTTCCTCCTGTTCAAAAGGGCCCACCATACACCAGAAACATCCCCCAGCAAAGGTGGCAAGCTTCGTACTTTGTTCTTCTGCCATAATATTCACCCCAATCTCTCATTTACTGTTAATTATAACATTTCTTCATTTGATTTCCTGTTTATGTGCTCACCCTGAATCCTCTTCCGTTCATCTCATTCAATAACAAAAGGCCAGCTCTACGGCCGGCCTCTCGGTCTTATTTTGCTAATTGTTTCAGAGATTCGCGGTTAAATGCCGGGATGTCATCTGGCTCACGGCTTGTAACCAGGTTGTTGCAAACGACTACTTCTTCATCATGAAGCTTCGCTTTCGCATACTCCATATCTGTCTGAATGGATTTAAATCCTGTCGCATTACGGCCTTCGAGCGCTTTTGCTGTAATAAGCAGCTGCGGACCGTGGCAGATTGCAAATACCGGCTTATCATGATCCATGAAGTATTTGGCGAAATCCACGAATCGCTGATCGCCGCGAAGCTGATCCGGAGAAAATCCTCCTGGAATAAGAAGTGCATCAAAATCTTCCGGCTTCACGTCTTCAATAGAAGCGTCGACGGTTACTTTCGCTTCTCCCTGTTTACCGGTAACGGTTTTGCCTTTCTCATTTTCGATTACGGTAAGTTCATGACCTTCTTTTTCGAATGCTTCTTTCGGGTCTGTGAATTCCACATCTTCAAAAAGATCTGTAAGGACTACTGCTATTTTACTCATCATATATCACCTTTCCTGGATATAATCTTTAGTCACACAGATAAGTTTACCCAAGTCCCTGCTCATTCTAAACCTGGCGGCCGTTTATTTTAAACCGGTCGGCAATCCGGCGCATCGAAGCGGCCTTTTCTTCAAATGACGGGGTCATGCCTACAGTCATAATTTCTTCAGCACCATAAGCTTTTTCAAGCCATTTGAGCTTTTCCTCCACTTGATCTATCGTTCCAACCGCGTTATGATACCGGTTTTTTTGAAACATGTCTTTTTCTTCATCCATATACGTAACTTCTTTAATCATTTCATACGACGGTATACCGAGCAGTCCGAGTCCCTTAGCCGTCACGGAGGAAACGTAATCACTTACCGCCCTCCATTCTTCCGCCTGCTGTTCGGACTCTGCTGCGAGCGCCGAAACCGCCAGCATAAAATAAGGAGCCGGACAGATGCTCGAGGGCTGAAAATGTTCATGATAATAATCAGCTGCCTGAAAGCCTTCGTCCGGATTAATAAAATGAGCGAAGCAAAACGGCAGGCCGTTTTCTGCCGCTGTTTTAGAACTGTCCCGGCTTGAGCCTAGAATCCAGACTACCGGCTTCACCTGAGCCCGGGGCGTCACCGGAGCGTAGTCATACAGCCCTTCGTATTTATTGCCTTCCGGGGATAAAAAAGTAAGCAGCTCTTTCAGCTGTTCAGGATACCTCGCTGCATTCCTTGACCCTCCTTCGTGAAGCGCCCTTGTAACGTTTGGCATGGCTCCCGGCGCCCTGCCCAGACCGAGATCAATACGATCTCTGTAGAGCGAAGCGAGCACTTCAAATACCTCCGCTACTTTAAAGGCACTGTAATGCGGGAGCAGTACTGCACCGGAGCCAACTTTTATACGTTTTGTGCATGCAGCCAGATGGGCAATTAATACTTCCGGAGCGCTCCCGGCTATGTGCTTTGTGCCGTGATGCTCAGAGACCCAGAACCGGTGGTAGCCGAGCTCTTCAGCGATACGGGCGTATTCCCCGGTCCAGGCGAATGTTTTTTCCGGCGTTTCTCCGTAGGGCATGATGGATTGATCGAGTATACTCAGTTTCACGGTTTCCCTTCTTTCTTTACTTGCGCTGATAATCCGCTTTAATTTCTCCCCAGTTTTTTGTATCCCATTTATAAATTGGATTCTTCCACGTATGCTCCTTCAGCCATTTTTCTGCCTGGCGGATCTCCTCCCAGATTTCCCGGCTGTCCGCGTCTTCAACAAGCGTCGAATTCGCTTTTTTCTTTTCCACCCAGCCAATGGCTGTCGCCGAGTCCGAATATACAGGTATTCCGCTCTCCTTTTCTTTTAAGTACCGGAGCGCGTGCACGATCCCTAGAAATTCCGCCATATTGTTTGTGCCTTTTTTAAACCCGGGATGGGCAAACACAATTTCTTCCGTTTTCGTATAGACGCCCCGGTATTCTACCGGCCCCGGGTTGCCGTGGGAACCGGCATCTACAGAAATACTTTCCATTATGTAGCTGCCATTTTCAGCTTCAGGTTTTCCTCCGGAGCCGTTAAAAGCTGTCTCTGCTTCTTCATATGAAGGAAACGACTTAAATTTCGCTCCTTTGAACCCCTTGACCTGCTTTTCACATTCAGCCCAGGTGCTGTAAATCCCAGGATTTTTTCCTTTCCATACTACATACCATTTCTTTTTCGCCATTTGTCTCTCTCCCCAGGAAAAAAGAACGTCCCCAACCAGCAGAGACGCCCAATTTCTTATTCTTCTTTTGCTGAAAAGCGCTGGAATACCGTATCCTTCTGCACCGGATAGCGCTCAAATCCGCACAAATTATTAATAATTGTTTGATTTCTTACAACGGATAAAGATAAATTCGTCGCAGCTGTGCCGTGCGAATGATCGATATTTGTGAGCATGTATATATGATTATTACGGCCGTCCTTAAACTGAAGTCGATAATAATCATCAATCATGTAATGGTCCGCGTCTTCCTTTTCCACAAGCTCTCCGTAATTCTGAATCCACTCCGGGACGCTCGGCTGAAAGCCGGTGGCAAGCACGACTTTATCCGAAAAGCAGCGGAACGTTTTATCCTGCTGCCATTGACGGAGCTTCAACTGATAGCCCCCCTCCACCGACTGAATATCCGACAGCTCAGTGGCAGCCTGGAGCACAACATTTGGATCCTCCCGTTCGATAGAACGATGATAAAGAAGATCGTATATTTTTTCAAGCGTAGGCTGCTCGATGCCCTTTCTCGCATGGTCGAGCTCCGGAAGTGTCTCGAGCCTTGTTTTAATATCGAGTGATCGGAAATATTCGACAAAATCCGTTGAAAAAATCTCGCGGGCGACCTTCGCGTCCTCGGCCTGGAAAAACTGGGGGGAGCGGGTAAACCAGTTCAGCTTATAATGAAAATGCTTCTGATCCTGCAGGAGGTCATGGAAAATTTCTGCTGCGCTCTGTCCGGAGCCAACAACGGTGACCTCGTCTCCACTCTTCAGCTCCTCCTTGCGAAAAGAATAATCGGCCGCATGATAAATCTCATCACTCTGCTGCCTTTCAATATTAGGAGGAAGCATCGGTGCTGCTCCTGTTCCCACTGCCACATTTTTTGTATAAAAATATTCCTTTTCCCCGCTGCCCGTATTTTCCGTCGTAATTTTGTAGCAGGACACTCCGTCCCAGCTGCTGTCAGCAACCTCAAGCACCCTCTGCCCGAAAAGGCAGTACGGAAGCTGGGCAGCCACCCACTTTCCGTACGAGTCGTATTCTCTTCTTGGCACCTTCAGCTGCTTGTTAAAAAAGAACTGAAACATACGGTTATGCTTATGCAAATAATTTAACAATGTGAAACGGCTCGTCGGATCGGCAAAAGTTACCAGGTCAGCAAGAAAGGAGGAATTCAGCACTGTGCCTTCGAGCAGCATCCCCGGGTGCCAGGCAAATTCATCCTTTTCATCTAAGAACACGGCTTCAATATCGTCCACTGGTTCAAGCAGGGCGGCCATGCCAAGATTAAACGGCCCAAGCCCGATTCCTGCTATATCATAAAGTTTGTTTTCCAACCTGATCACCTCTAAATTAAGTACTTCCGGCTTCAATCAAAAAGTCCAGCAATTCCGCTGGACTTCCATTCCGTATTGAAAGGCTGCCGGAAACCTTTGTCTCTATACGAATTTCCAACTTTGTAATCAAGTTCTATTTTCCCTTCCTCTGTTAATATTAATCACTTAATATAATTACAATTAAATGAATTTCCTTTTAGGACGGAAAAACAGCTGCACAAACAGAATCAATGCAGCCACAGCCGCCGTCCATGCTACCAGATTTACTTCCTGCCAGCGCTGCACAAAAATACCGGTAAACGCCCATACAAATACCAGCGTATATAAAACATCGCCCGTTTTTCTATAAAACAAAATCACGGCAGCAGAAGCTGCAGTAATCGCAAGAGCAGTCCACCAGCTGCCGTCGATGATCCACCCGCGTACATCACTCGCTGTAAGTACAACACCGATGTTCGTAATAGAAGCGACTGTAACCCAGCCAAAATATACACTGATTGGTATCAGCAGAAGCCCCCGGCGCGGGCTCGTTTTAATTTTCATATAGATAGCACCCAGGCTGAGCCACAGGCCCAGAATAGCCGCCATCGTCCCGTAAAATATTTCATAATGAAATAAGAAAAGCCACAGAACGTTAAATATACAGGACAGAATAAATGTATAACCGATGCCTGCATATATATGCTCTTCCGTCGGTTTTGCGAAAAAAGCACGCAGCACCCACAAAATCATCAGCAGATAAATAACGCCCCATATCGAAAAAACATAGCCTGCAGGGGTGAATAGTACATTGAGGCTGTCCGAGATGCTTCCGGTAGTATGGCCGTTTAACGGCAGAGCGTTGGCAAGCCCGTTGACAGCAATGACCACCGCAGAGCGAAAGCGTTCAGAAGCTTAAGCTTCATGGAAGGAACGGAAAACATAAACACCCACCTTTGATTAAAAGACCTGGCCGCAGCTGCTTCAGCTGCCTATATACGTTATGTTCATTTTAAAAAATCCTCCGGCCGTTGTTGACCGGAGGATTATTCATCTTCTCTTTAGTTAATTTCTGCCGGTCTCGGCCCTTTACGTGCGCCTTTATCCAGACGGTTAATGGTCGCCATATCTTCATCCTCAAGCTCAAAGTCAAACACATCGATGTTGCTTTCAATGCGTTCCGGTGTCACTGATTTCGGAATGATGATTGTATCATTTTGCAGGTGCCAGCGCAGAACGATCTGGGCCGGATTTTTTCCGTGCTTTTCTGCGATGTTTTGAATGTGTTCATCACCAAGCACTTCTCCGCCCTGCATGATAGGGCTCCATGCTTCCACATAAATGTTTTTCTTTTTGCAATAATCCTTTAATTCATTCTGGGCCAGGTAAGGATGGCATTCCACCTGGTTTAATACCGGCTTCACTGTGCATTCGTTTAAAATTCTTTCCAGGTGCTCCACCTCAAAATTACTTACGCCGATGGCTTTTACTTTGCCGTCTTCGTAAAGCTTTTCAAGCGCCTGGTACGTTTCTACGTAATCGTCATTTGCCGGCGTCGGCCAGTGAATCAGATATAAATCCACATAATCGAGTCCCAGTCGTTCCAGGCTGGCGTCAAATGCCTGCAGCGTATTTTCGTAGCCGTGATCAGAGTTCCATACCTTTGTCGTAATAAAGAGATCTTCTCTCGGAATTTCGCTCGCTTTAATCGCACGGCCGACTCCTTCTTCATTTTTGTAGATCATAGCCGTATCGATAGAACGATAGCCAGAGTTCAGCGCGTGAGTAACAGCCCGTTCAGCTTCATCATCACTTACCTGAAAAACACCGAAGCCAAGCTGAGGCATTTGCAGCTGATTGTTTAAAGTTACGTAATCCATATTGTATACCTTCTTTCTGTATATGCTGTGACTATTACTGTATACCCGCTGTTCTTTAAATTACACCTGCAGGATTCACCGTTTTTTTACAAGACGCTGGAGATAGTGCTTCCACTCCTTTACGCTTGCCGGCTTATTGCTGCCGCTTGAAATGGAGATCTGCACCCCGTCTTCCATGAACGAAGCTGGAAAAGCTACATTACCAATTGAAGGGTTATCGGCACCGTTCACCAGCTGCCAGGGATGCTTATTCCTCGCAATCATTTGCTGGGCTGATTTATCCCCGGAGGCGGACACAATCAACCACGCGTTCTCCAAATCCTCCGGCTTGCCCATTTTTTGCTTCCAGTCCACCTTATTTTCTTCCCAAAGCTTTTTCAGTCCTTCAGACAGCTCCGGTGCCACAATCGTTACAGCAGCATTTGCCTTTAACAGCTTGCCGGCTTTACGTTCCGCCACACTGCCGCCGCCAATGATTACAGTTTCCCTCATTTCCAGATTTACAGCTAGCGGAAAAAGAAAGTCAGACATGAATGCCTGCGTCTTTCTCAAGTGTTTCAGCGACACGGGATTCAAGCACCGGAAGCAGCCGTTCGTCGAACCCTAAAAAGTCGCACCTTGTAAAATGCCCGGGTTTGGCCTGATTGTAGTGGGCCGCTGCTTCGTCCATCTCTTTAATGAGCAGTCCGACAAACATTAAATATGGCAGAACGTATACTGGCCGCTCTCCTTCAGCCAGCTCTTTCATTTTTTCCTGAAACCCCGGCTCGGCGGCAGCCAGGAAAGCTGTTTCCACCCTCGAACGGCCGGTATGCTTCTCAAGCTCTCCGGCTATACGGTAAAAGTCTTCGATTGCCCCGGGATCCTTTGCACCTCTTCCTACAAACAGGATGACTGCTTCTTCCTCCGGCCTCCATCCTTTTACCCGGAGACGGTCCAGGAGAAGATCGTTAATACGGTCATGAACACCAAAAGGGTTCCCGTACTGAATAGTTACTTCAGGGTGCATCTGCTGTACTTTTTCGAGCTCTTCAGGAATATCTTTTTTGATATGACCGGCTGAAAGCAAAAGCACCGGCACAACAGCCAGGGTATCGGCACCATTTTCAATGCACTCAACAGAGCTTGTGACGATATCCGGCTCTTCCAATTCCAAAAAGCAGGTTCTCTGCTCGTAATCCGGGAAAGCAGCTCCCGCTTTTTTCGTAAAAGCTTTTACCTGTTCATTGCCCTCGGGGACTCTCGTGCCGTGTCCAACAAACAAAATAGCTTTCATGATCATTCCTCCTTAAATAATAGGGCTGAAGCAATCTTGAATAGAGGCAGTGACTGCCTCCGCCGAAGCCTCTGCTGTCGTATCCACATGGATTCCGTATTTTTCAGCCTGCTCTTTCGTGCGTTCACCAATGCACACTACCGTTTTTTGCGACCACCACCGGCCAGCGTCTCCATTATACAAGTCATTGATTTTCCCCACAGCTGTAGTGACAGCTTTTTTACATGGGAAAATCACTGTATTAATGGAGTTATCCATCAGCAGCCGCTCAAGTGTATGATCTGAAGACACGGCACTCTTTAACACATGCCCTATGTCACTGCTGGCCTCGGGACCGATTTCTTTTATCCATTCTTCGCTTCCAATAGCATGAACGCTCTCTGTATGTCCCCACCGCTCTTTCGGGCGAAATTCGGGAAGAACGCCGTAGTCCTTCCATTTTTCTTCTGCCCGGCGGGTTGCGGCTGTAAGAAGGCAGGTTACCTGTCTCAGGTCCAGACGCCAGTTCTTTAACTGAGACACAAACGCTTCAACGTCACTGGCTGTTTCAAATACAATTTCATCATAGGGAAGATCCTTTTGTAGGTGGATAAGCTCCGGCAATGTTTCTTCCCATACCGGCCCTTCATACACCTCCGCCCCCTGACTCTTCCAATCACTGCTCCATCTGCCTGCACCCGGTGTTGTCCGCACATGCCATATGTAGCGGCCAAACAATGGCAGCTCTTCAAACCAGGTGGAGGACGGTCCAGCTTTAACGACGTTGCCTACCAGCGTAATCGAAGGGTTTTCAATCGCATGCTTCTGTACAATATCATTGATATCTGCCAGTGTGCCTTTAACTGTCCGCTGCTTAGAGTATGTGCCCCACTCGACTACCATCACGGCCGTATCCTTAGGCTTTCCCGCTTCTATGAGCCGCTTCGTTATAAAAGGCAGGTTTTTGACCCCCATGTAAAAAGCGACTGTATCAATGCTTTTGGCAAGCGGTTCCCAGTCCAGGTCCGGCTCTCCAGTTTCCTTTTTCGTATGGGCCGTAATCGCTGCAAAGCTTCCTGAATAGTCGCGGTGGGTTACAGGTACTCCGGCATAAAGCGGGGCAGCTATACCAGAGGTGATGCCCGGAACAATTTCGTACTCGATACTGTTTTCCTCCATCACGGCCGCTTCTTCCCCGACTCTTCCAAACACACCAGGGTCACCGCCTTTAAGACGCACTACCCGTTTTCCCTCCCGGCTTTTTTCCACCATCATTTCCTGAATCACTTCCTGCCGCAGAATATGCTTCTGCGGCAGTTTTCCACAGTATATACGTTCCGCTTCAATCGGGGCCTGTTCCAGAAGAAGCGGGTTGACCAGCCTGTCATAAAAGATGACGTCCGCCTGCCGGATGCACTCTGCTCCGCGCACGGTAAGAAGACCTTCATTTCCGGGCCCTGCTCCTACTAAATACACTTTTCCAGCTGCCACCCAACCCCTCCTTTCTCTTTATTAAATGGTAAAAAAGGACACGGCTTTACAGCCCGCGTCCTCTACGTATCTTTCTTTATTGTTCTTCGATGTAATCCCAGTTCACTAACGCGTCCACCACTTCCTGGGCAGATTCTTCAATGGATTTTTGTTCCGTATTTACCGTGAGCTCCGGGTTTTCCGGTTCTTCATAGGGAGCGTTGATCCCGGTAAAGGAAGGAATTTCTCCGGAGCGGGCTTTTTTGTACAACCCTTTTGGGTCCCGCTCTTCACACGCTTCGAGGCTCGCCTCTACGTACACTTCGATAAATTCTCCATCCGGGAGCAGTTCACGCACCTGATGGCGGTCCTCCCGGTACGGGGAAATAAAAGCAGTGCTGACAATCTGGCCGCTGTCAACGAACAGCTTTGCCACTTCTCCGATGCGGCGGATGTTTTCTGTCCGGTCCTCCGGAGAAAAGCCAAGGTCCTTATTCAGGCCGTGGCGGACGTTATCTCCGTCGAGCACGTAAGTATGGCTGCCCCGTTCAAAAAGCTTCCGGGAAACGGCGTTTGCGAGCGTGGATTTACCGGATCCGGAAAGACCGGTAAACCATAGCACAAAGCTTTGATGCTTATTTTTTTCCTGACGTTCTTCTTTGGATACCGAGGCATCGTGCCAGACGATATCGGTGGATTTAGACCCCATCGTTTTCCTCCTGTCGTTTATGAATTGGAAGTCTGGCGCTGCATGCCGCGGATTAATACTTCCACGACCTCCGGACGGCTGAACTCTTTTGGAGGCATTTCGCCATTGGTCAGCATGGCGCGCACCTTCGTACCGGAAAGAATGACATGGTCAGCTTTGTCGTGCGGGCACGTTTTGGCTGTTGCCATGTTTTCACATTTCAGGCAGTAGAAGGAATGCTCAAAGAAGCGCAGCTGAATGCCAAGTTCTTCAAACGTAAACTCGGAGAAAATTTCCTGAGCGTCATACGTGCCGTAATAGTCACCGACACCAGCATGGTCACGGCCTACAATAAAGTGGGTGCAGCCGTAATTTTTCCGGACCATGGCATGGAATATTGCTTCCCTCGGCCCGGCGTAGCGCATAGCAGCAGGAAATACGGCTAAAAACGTCCGGTTCTCAGGATAATATTCATCAAGAATGGTTTCATAGCTTTCCATACGCACATCGGCAGGAATATCATCTGATTTTGTTGCTCCGACAAGCGGATTTAAAAACAGGCCGTCCACGGTTTCAAGCGCTGCTTTTTGAATATATTCATGCGCCCGGTGAACAGGGTTTCTCGTCTGAAAACCGACTACGGTATTCCAGCCGCGGCTTTCAAACGCGCTGCGCGTTTCTTCCGGGTCCAGATAATAGTTTTCAAACTGTTCGTGGCTGATTTCTTTTACAAGCGTAATTTTACCGGAAACATACGTGTCCGGACGATCGTACATTTTCTTTACGCCGGGGTGGGCTTCTTCTTCGGTGCGGTATACTTCTCTTGCTTCCCGCGTTTTATCCGGAGCATAGAATCCTTCAAGTTCAATCGTACCGTACGTTTCTCCGTCAAAAACCAGAAGGGCTTCCTCTCCTGCTTTCAATTCCTCCGCTTTTTCCTTCGTAACCGGAAGGGTAATAGGAATACTCCAGACTGTACCGTCCGCCAGGCGCATCGAAGAAACCACCGAGTTGTAGTCCTCTTCGCTCATGAAGCCTTCAAGCGGACTGAATGCTCCGTTTGAAAGCAGTTCAAGGTCAGATAAAGCGACCTCATCAAGCTCAATTTGTTTTTGAATGGATGAAACGTCTTTGTTCAAGTCCTTACGATTTACTAATTTCCCACCGTGCGGTGTGCTTAAAGCCATGATCATCGTCCCTTCTTCATCTTAATTCATCAGCGGTGCAGGCCGCATTCTGTTTTTCCGCTTCCTGTCCAGCGTCCGCTGCGAAGGTCTTCGCCTTCGAGCACCTTTGCAGTGCACTGTACACAGCCGATACTTGGATAATTCTGCTCGTGCAGTTCATTGTAAGGAAGGCTGTTGTCTTCGATATAGGCCCAGATATCATCCCACGTCCAGTGGATTAGAGGACAGATTTTAATCGATTCAAACCGCTTATCTTCGTTTACAAACTGCGTGTTGCGACGCGTAAGTGACTGCGACCTGCGCAGGCCGGACATCCAGGCGCCGTACTGGCTCAATTCGTTTTCGAGGGGCTGCAGCTTCCGAATACTGCAGCAGCGGTCCGGATCTGTTTCCCAGAGTCTATCGCCTTCCTGGGCCGCCTGTTGTTTAGGCGAAAGCTCCGGCTTCAGCATTTTAATATTTAACTCCGGATACTTATCACGAACTGCATCAATTACATCATACGTTTCTTTAAAATGAAACTGGGTGTCGAGAAAAGCGATGGTTGCATCTGGTTTCACCTGGCTGATTAAATCGATCAATACAATTCCTTCAGCTCCGAAACTGCATGCGTATACTAAATCATCGCCGTATTCGCCGTAGGCCCAGCGGATAACTTCAAGCGCACTTTTTCCTTCCAGCACTTCGTTATTCACTTGCTCCAATTCATTTGTCTGCAGGGAATCATATACTATCATGCGCTTCCATCCCTTTCACTTTAATATTGTACCTGTTTCTATAAAAAATGAAAATCTTATTTTAAAGTCTTTGAAATCCTTAGTAAGTTTATCAGGTTTATTAGCTTACAGTATATTTTAGTGGCTTCCTTTTGCAAAGTCAACAATACAAATCGTTTAACTAGGGATTATTCATAGGGGAATTTTCCCGGTCATCCTATTTCCTGTTAGCATTAGCTTTCACATCAGTATTTATGGCATAATATAAAAGGATCTTACTTTTAAAAGCAGCATCGGTTCAGCGCACAATTTTTAGGAGGTTACGAATGAAATTTATTGATAATGAAGGCATTAATGACCCAAGAATCAATTTAGCCATTGAAGAATTTGCTTTAAAAAACATGGATCTCGACAAAGACGAAATGTATTTGCTTTTTTATGTAAATAAACCTTCCATTATTATTGGGAAAAATCAAAATACAATTGAAGAAATCAACACCGATTATGTGGAGAAGCACAACATTCAGGTGGTACGGCGCCTTTCCGGCGGCGGGGCAGTATATCACGATTTAGGCAATTTGAATTTCAGCTTTTTAACTAAAGATGATGGCAACAGCTTTCAAAATTTCCAAAAATTCACTCAGCCGATCGTCGATGCTTTGAATAATATAGGAGTCCCGGCCGAAATGTCGGGGCGTAATGATTTACAGGCGAACGGGAAAAAAATTTCCGGCAATGCCCAGTTTGCCACAAAAGGGAGAATGTTTAGCCACGGCACCCTGATGCTCGATTCAGAAATTGAAAACGTCGTAGCTGCGCTGAATGTAAAAGACGAAAAAATCCGCTCGAAAGGGATCAAGTCCATTCGGAGCCGTGTAGGAAATATCAATGAGTTTTTGGATGAGCCATTGTCCGTAGAAGCCTTCAAACAGCTCATTCTTCGCTATATTTTTGGAAGCGACGAAGACATCGAGCAGTACCGCCTGACCGATGAGGACTGGAAGGAAATTCATAAGATATCCGAGGAACGTTACAGCAACTGGGACTGGAACTACGGCAGATCCCCGGCTTTTGATATACACCGCAGCAAAAAATTTGATGCCGGCATGCTCGACATCCGCTTCAACGTAAAAAAAGGCGTGATTCAGGAAACGAAAATATACGGTGACTTTTTTGGTACCGGGAACGTAGAGGATCTCCAGGAAGCACTTCAGGGTACGAAATATGAACGCGATGCCATCTACAAAACATTATCGCAGTTTGATCTGTATACGTATTTTGGAGCTATCTCCATTGATGAAGTCGTGGACTTAATTTATTAATTCAGATGATTTTTTCGTAAAAATGGGAAATTACTCATTTTTTACGTGACCTTAGACCCTTATTTAAGTGTCTCCACTCCTCTACAATGAAATACTAGAGACTAATAACCCGGAAAAGGTGAGTAAATAAAATGGCATTAACAGAAATTGGTATTGATTTGGGAACCGCAAATATTCTTGTTTACACGAAAGAAAAAGGCATTATTCTTAACGAGCCTTCCGTTGTAGCGCTTCATATCGACACAAAAGAAGTCTACGCTGTAGGTACAGAAGCAAAAGAAATGGTTGGAAAAACTCCGGCCAATATTATCGCGACCCGCCCGATGAAAGAAGGCGTTATTGCAGATTATGATATTACATCCGCAATGCTTTCTCATATCATGAAAAAAATTCAAAAAGAAGCAGGCTTTACTCTCCGCAAACCGAAGGTCGTAGTATGTACGCCGTGTGATTCCACTTCCGTAGAACGCCGGGCTATCCGGGACGCAGTGCTTGGATGCGGGGCTAAATCTGTTTCCTTAATCGAAGAACCAATTGCAGCGGCGCTCGGGGCAGAGCTGCCTGTAGATGAACCTAAAGCGAACGTAATCGTCGATATTGGCGGGGGCACGACAGAGGTTGGCATTATTTCCTACGGCGGCATTGTTTCCTCCCGGGCGATCCGCCGCGGCGGAGACCATCTGGATGAAAGCATTACCCAGCATGTCCGCAAGGAATACAACATGCTGATCGGCGAACGGACCGCTGAAAATATCAAAATGGAGATCGGCTCCGCTATCCCTGACGGTGAAGTCCGTACGATGGAAATCCGGGGCAGAGACCTTGTGAACGGGCTGCCAAAAACCATTACTCTCGAGTCACCGGAAATCCACCGGGCTATCACAGAAACCCTCGAGCAGATTCTGGAAACCATTCGCGTTACTCTTGAGCAGTGTCCGCCGGAACTGAGCGGGGACATCGTCGATCAGGGAATTGTGCTTACTGGCGGGGGCGCGCTACTGAACGACCTTCAAGAGTGGCTGAGCCGCCAGATTGTAGTACCGGTCCACCTTGCATCATCACCTCTTGAGGCTGTCGCGATTGGTACCGGTAAATCGCTGGCAATGATCAACAGTCTGCAGAAGGCTTCTATGTAATAATCAAAGAATCGTCCCCTGGCCTAATAGCCCGGGGACGATTCTTTTATATTCGATAATAGATTTTTCAAGTGTTTACTACTGTATCTGTTTTTGCAGCCACGGGTACAGGTGGTCCAGCAGTTCGTGGGAGAGATTGTCGTTCTGCTGTTTTAAGTACCTGCGATGCGTTTTCATAATCGAAAACTCTTCCGGCTGGTGTCTGAGAATATGATTCATCTCTTCGACTACATAAGCCTCCACCGGACCGCTTGTATGCTGAGCAATTGCACTGACGTCTTCCGCTTTCACCTGGGCATCTTTGCCGCCATTTACGGCAATCACGGGGATGCGCATGCGGTGAAAGGCCTCTCGCGGGTCATAGTCAGCGTGCTCCTGAAACCATTTTACGTTTACATTTTTATATTTTTTTGAAGCCTCTTCATCAAGCAGCTCCTTGAGCACTTTATGCTGCTTTTTGATCATCCGCTTGTTTACTTTCCCCGTCTTCAATGCACGGTAAAAGATCCCTTTCCCTTCACTTATTTCCCTTTCTACCGATTCTCCCTGTTCGAGTAAAATATCAAACAGTGGCTTAGGCGACGATGCGAGTGCCATCAACCCCTGTACCTTTTCTTTTTCAGCCACTTTTGGAGCAATCGCCCCGCCTTCGCTGTGACCGAGAATGAAAATTTTCTCTTCATCAATTTCAGGGATCATTTTCAAAAGACGCACCGCAGCAGCACCATCTTCGATTAAATCCTGCAGCCCCGTCTCAAGGAAATCTCCTTCACTGCTCCCTGTGCCTCTCTTATCATAGCGCAGCGCCGCTATGCCCTGCTTTTCAAGCCAGGCCGCCAGTTGGTTATAAATGTTTAATTTCATCCCCGGGGCATTTCCATCGCGGTCTACAGGACCGCTCCCCCCAATTATCAGCACACCAGGGACTTTTTCATGCCCGTTCTCAGGCACGGTGAGCGTTCCGTATAACGTTTCTGTTTGATCAAGTGTTATCAGCTGTTCCATGCTTTCACGCTCCATTAAAGGGTTTTTTATTAGTATTCCTATTTTTCGTTTAATAAAAACCTTTTTCACATTGATAATTATATTGACTAATTTGTATATACAAGTTAAAGTGAATTTATAAATTGGTATCGTTTTCAAATGCATTCATTTAAGGGGGAACAAAAATGGCAAAAATCACAAAGGAAGCCGTGGAAACGATTGTAGAAGCCGTGGGAGGCAATGAAAACATAGAAACAGTCACCCACTGCGTGACAAGACTGCGATTCGTTTTGTACGACGAAGAAAAAGTTGACAAGGAAAAGCTCACAAACCTCGAGCTTGTACGGGGAGCTTTTGCCTCCGGAGGCCAGTACCAAGTCGTCATCGGCCAGGGCACAGTAGACAAAGTGTATAAAGAGCTGATGAGCGTTACAGGCCGTTCTGAAGAAAGCGGCGGCCGTGCAGGAAACGAAGATTCTGAAAGCGATACCAGCGAAAAGCAGAAATCCGGCAAAAAACAGAATGGGTTTCAGCGGTTTATTCGCCTGCTCGCTGACATTTTCATTCCGATTCTTCCCGCCATTATCACTGCAGGGCTGCTGCTTGGTTTAAATAACCTGTTAACCGGCCCCGGTATATTTTTCGACGAAGCTGTCATCGAAGTATATCCGCAGTGGACCAGTTTTTCTGAAATTATTTTTATCATTGCAAACGCTTCATTTAACTTCCTTCCTGTTCTCATAGGGTGGTCGGCAGTCAGGCGGTTTGGAGGCAGTCCCCTCCTCGGTATTGTACTCGGGTTAATTTTCGTTCACCCGGAGCTTTTAAGCGCATATGCTTATGGTGATGCAAGTGCAAACAATGAAGTTCCAACCTGGGATTTATTTGGCTGGAACGTTGAGCAGGTCGGCTATCAGGGTCAGGTACTTCCAGTGCTTGTAGCCTCTTATGTACTGGCACAGATTGAAATCTTTCTTAGGAAACGAATTCCTGACTCCATCCAGGTGCTGCTGGTGGCACCGATCGCTCTGCTTGTTACCGGGTTCTTTACCTTTATTATTATCGGACCGGTTACATTTGGTCTTGGGAACGCGATTACCGACTTCTTCCTGTGGACCTTTGATCAATACGCATGGCTTGGCGGCCTGCTTTACGGTCTCCTTTATGCACCACTTGTTATTACCGGGCTCCACCATACATTCCTTGCGGTGGACCTGCAGCTTACAGCTTCAACTGACGGCACCTTCTTATGGCCGATTCTTGCTCTTTCCAACATCGCCCAGGGCTCTGCTGCTGTCGGTATAATGATTTTAGCCTGGAGAGATCAGAACATGCGGGGGCTCGCAGGCTCCGCCGGCCTTTCGGCGTACCTTGGCGTTACCGAGCCGGCATTATTCGGGGTCAACCTGCAGTACCGATTCCCATTCTTCTGTGCGCTCATCAGCTCTGCCATCGCAGCAACGTTTATCAGTATTAATAACGTCCTGGCCTTTGCTGTCGGCGTCGGTGGTATTCCCGGCATCTTTTCCATCCGTCCGGGAGACTGGGGAGTGTTCTTTATCGGAATGCTGATTGTCATTATCCTCCCGATTGTATTAACCTATCTCTATGGGCGTATTCGCAAAGTAGAAGTTTAACTAATGAATTCAGGCGTCTGCTGGTCCACTTGGCAGGCGCCTTTGCTCCATACAGCATATATGCGAAAGGATGAGCAGAATGGAACCGTGGTGGAAACGCGCAGTTATTTACCAGATTTACCCTAAAAGCTTTAACGATACGACCGGGAACGGAGTAGGCGATCTCCCCGGTATTATCGAAAAGCTTGATTACCTTCAGGATCTAGGAATCGATGTTTTATGGCTAAATCCTGTGTACCCTTCTCCTCAAAAGGATAATGGATACGATATCAGCGATTATTATAATATTTACGACGTATATGGAACGATGGAGGACTTCGAACGTCTGTTGACTGAAGCTCATGCTAAGGGCATGAAGATTATTATGGATATCGTTATTAACCATACCTCCACAGACCATGCCTGGTTTCAGGCTGCTTCGTCAGATGCCGCGAGCTCTTACCGCGACTATTACATTTGGAAGGACCCTGTGGAAGGAGACGTGCCAAACAACTGGGTGTCTAAATTTGGCGGATCTGCATGGCAGTGGCATGAGCCGACAAACCAGTACTACCTGCATCTGTTTGACGTCAGTCAGGCCGATTTGAACTGGGAAAATGAAGAACTGCGCCGTCAGCTGTACGACATGATGCACTACTGGTTCGATAAAGGTATTGATGGATTCCGGCTCGATGTCATCAATTTAATTTCAAAGGATCAGCGGTTTCCAAATGACGATATCGGCGATGGCCGCCGGTTTTATACGGACGGGCCGAGAGTGCACGAGTGGATGCATGAAATGAATCAAAACGTATTTGCCCCGCACGGAGCTATGACGGTCGGAGAAATGTCCTCCACAACGATCGACCATTGCATCAAATACACCCGCCCGGACCGGGAAGAACTGAGCATGACCTTTAATTTTCATCATTTAAAAGCGGATTACCCCGGAGGAGAAAAATGGACCCTGCCCGAATTCAATTTTGTGCAATTAAAAGAAACGTTATCGGACTGGCAGAGCGGTATGTATGAAGGCGGTGGCTGGAACGCGCTGTTCTGGTGTAACCATGACCAGCCCCGCATTGTAAGCAGATACGCCGACGACGGCAAGTACCGCGTAGAATCGGCAAAGATGCTCGCAGCAACCATGCACTGTATGCGCGGAACCCCTTACGTCTATCAGGGCGAGGAGCTTGGGATGACGGACCCTTCCTACAGCTCCATTAACGACTACCGTGATGTGGAAACCATCAACTATTATGATATTATGCAAAAGCAGGGAAAAAGCCCTGAGGAAGCGTTCGCTGTCATTCAAGCCCGCTCCCGGGACAACGCACGTACGCCGATGCAGTGGGACGGATCGAAAAATGCCGGTTTCAGTGAAGTCGAGCCGTGGCTGCCGGTGCCGGAAAATTATACGTTCATTAATGCCAAAGAAGCGGTAAACGATCCCGAATCTGTGTATCATTTTTACAAAAAATTAATTCAGCTCCGCAAGGATTACAAAATCCTGACGACCGGGAATTACCAGCTTTATCTGCCGGATCACCCTTCTCTTTTCGCCTACACACGCGAGGACGAAGATGAAGCCTTACTCGTTATAAGTAATTTCTCATCTGATACGATTCAGGCCGGCAGGCTGGCTCTTCCCCGAAAAGAAGTGGCGGGCACTGTCTTTGTCACCAATTACAAACGGGATAGCTTTTCCCTGGAAGCTGACAGTCTGCAGCCTTATGAAACAATCGTTCTGCATTATCAAAAATAGCCGTCCTGGGGTGTAACGAGCATGAGCACAAAAAGAAAATATCTAGACATCTATGAAGAAATAGCACGAGGCATCCGTAATGAGCAGTTTCAGCCTCATGCCCTGCTTCCTTCTGAGCATGAGCTTACTTCTATGTATGACACGTCACGGGAGACGATTCGAAAAGCCCTGAATCTGCTTTCCGAGCACGGGTATATTCAAAAAATACAGGGCAAGGGCTCCGTCGTGCTTGAAACTGGCAGGTTCGATTTTCCCGTTTCCGGGCTTGTCAGCTTTAAAGAGCTGGCGGAACAGACCGGCAGCAACAGTAAAACCCATGTGCATTCCTTAACTCTCTCTACTGTGCCCCCGGCGCTTCAGCATGCGCTCGAGGTTCAGGAAACGGAGCAGGTCTGGGAAGTAAAACGCCAGCGGAAAATGGATGGCGAAAACATTGTGCTCGACATTGACTACCTGCTTGAGCGCTGGGTGCCTGGTCTCACCGAAGACATTTGCGCCGATTCCATTTATGACTACGTGGAGAATAAACTGAAGCTTGTAATCAGCTTTGCGCGTAAGGAAATTACTATTGAAAAGCCGACGGAAGAAGATAAGCAGCTTCTTGATCTTTACCCGGATTCGAGTATTGCAGTCGTCCGAAACTATGTGTATCTCGATAATGCAGAATTATTTCAATACACCGAGTCCAGGCACCGTTCGGATAAGTTCCGTTTTATCGACTTTGCCCGTCGTCACCGTTAAAATGGTATCAGGAGCAAGATAAAGACAAATCAAAGGAGTGATTTCTCCTGTTTACTATACGGGATTATCCGGAGTTTTCCTGGTCGCTGTCGAGGCATAAAACGCTGCTTCAATGCGAACGACAGTATGCCCACCAGTATTACTCCTCACACAACGGCTGGCTGCGTAATGCGGATCCTTTTCCACGTCATGTCTACCGGTTGAAAAATTTAACTAATCTCGAAATGCTGTTTGGGTCTATTGTGCATGATTTAGTGGAAGAAACGCTGAAAAAATATTTAACTGATGGCCATCTGCCGACAAAAGACACTTTGAAAGAAACGATCCGCACCCGTCTGAACGCAGGATTTATCGATTCTACCCAAAATGTCGAACAGTGGCGTAAAAAACCGAAACATACGACAATGCTCCATGAAATTTACTACGGAGAAGAGAAAAAGCTGCCCGCGGAGAAAATTAAAAAAATCCAGGACCGTCTTGAGGCTGTAGTAGAGCACATTTTAACCTGTGACACGGTACTCGAGCTTACTTCTGACCGGCCCACCTATTACCTCGAATCGGAAGAACTCCGCACGATGAGCCTTGAAAACACAAAGGTGTTTGCCGTTCTTGATTTTCTTTATAAAGATGAAGAAAACAATAAATGGGTAATCGTGGACTGGAAAACCGGCCTGCAGACAGAAGAAGATCCGTATCAGCTTGCGCTGTATGCGCAGTACGTCCTTGACTACTACCCGGAAACAGCTCTCGAGGATATCGTCGTGCGGAATGAATATCTGCTCGAAGGCACCAGTGTCGAACACAAGCTTGATCATTCCACTCTTCAGGAAGTCAGAGAGCTGCTCGTCCAGAGCGTGGAGCGTATGGCCGGCTTCCTTGAGGACAAAGAAGCCAATAAACCACTGCCGCTCGAGTATTTCAAAAAAACGACCAACACCTTCGCCTGCAAGCGGTGTAACTTTTATGAACTGTGCTTTCCGGAGCAGTAATAAAGCGGCGTTCCGCTGCCATAAACGAAAAGTACCAGCGTCCGTAGTCGGACGCTGGTACTTTTTTATTTCGGAGGCATACGGAGTGCGCCGTCCAAACGGATAGTTTCCCCATTTAACATCGTGTTTTGGATAATTTCTTTCACAAGCGAGGCGTACTCATTCGGAAACCCGAGCCTTCTTGGAAAAGGAACGTTCTGTCCCAGCGTCTGTCTCGCTTTTTCCGGAAAGGACATATAAAAAGGAGTTTCGAACAAGCCCGGAGCGATAGCCATGACGCGTATGCCAAAGTCTGAAAGCTCTCTGGCCGCCGGCGCCGTCAGGCTCCATATGCCTCCTTTAGAGGCACTGTAGGCAGCCTGGCCGACCTGGCCTTCGTAGGCTGCGATCGAAGATGTATTAATAATGATGCCTCTTTCTCCCTGTTCATTTGGTTCATTATGTCTCATCGCATCTGCACCGAGCCGGAGCATATTAAACGTCCCAACCAGATTCGTCTGAATAACGCGGTTGAAATGCTCCAGGGAATGCGAATCCTTTTTATTCAAAATCTTCTCTGCAAGTCCGAGAGCTGCGCAATTGACTACACCGTCAATACGCCCGAACGTTTCTATTGTTTCATCAATAGTTGCTTTTCCTTTTTCATCTGAAGTAACGTCCATTTCAATAAAAATGGCGCTGTCCCCAAGCTCTTTTGCTCTTTTTCTTCCGGGTCTCACCTCAAAATCGGCGATAACCACCTTCGCACCGTTTTCTACAAGCATATTCGCCGTAGCACCGCCAAGTCCGGATGCACCGCCCGGCAGTAAAAAGACTTTTCCGTTAATATCCATACTGCTTCCTCCCCTGTCTGTTCCTAAAGTATAAGCCACTACTGTCATTCTAACTTATAATTACCCTAAAGAACCATTCATCAAAAGTATATCCGCCTCCCTTTTCGGGAATATTTAAAAAAACGTGTAGATTCCTTTTTACAGTGGGAAGGTTATAATAAGAAAAGATGGATAGTATGTCCGCCAAAGGAAAGGAATGGAATGGCCCATGAAACAAACGACCGGCTGGATGATTTTAAGGTTTGTCATCGTTATAATAGCCGCTTTCGCCCTCGCATGGGCGATTGGCAAGATTTTTTCCTATACGTATCCGTTCTGGATCGCTGCTTTTTTCGCTTGGATGCTTATGCCGCTTACGAGATGGCTTCATTATAAACTGCGCCTGCCAAATGGGATAGCTGCCCTTGTAGGGCTCCTTCTTACTTTAAGTATCGTTGGAGGCATTATTACCGGACTGATCTTTCTTTCAATTGAAATATTCAATGTGATCGCTGAGAAGGGTCCCGCGTGGATGGAGAATACCTTCCAGCAGATGCAGAATTTTTACAATGAAAACATCCTTCCCTTTTGGGAAAGAGCCACCGGAGCCGCTTCCGGCATTGGCGGTCAGTCTTCTGTAGATCAGGGGATAGCCCAGCTTGGGAGCCAGCTCGGCTCTGGCCTTGGCTCGGTCGCCCAAACCATTGCCGACGCTTTGACCCAATTAATTTTAGGTATCCCTACGCTTTTGATTGTCCTGTTATTTATCGTACTCGCTATTTATTTTATTGGAAAAGACTGGAATCGATACGCCGGGAAAATGAAATTGGCCCTGCCTCCCTTTGTTATTGAGCGGTTGAAAGCTTTTTATCAGGCCATGTGGGCGAGAGTGTTCGGCTACATCCGGGCACAGCTGATCCTTATGCTTGTGACGGGCGTTATTGTGCTAATCGGCCTTCTTATCATGAGAGTCGAAGGAGCTTACTGGCTTGCGGCCATCGTTGGTGTCGCTGAATTTCTTCCTTATTTGGGCACCGGCACTATTTTAATTCCGTGGGGAGTGTATCTGATTCTGACGGGCAATTTCGGTCTTGGGCTCGGTCTATTGATCCTTTACACCATTACAATGATTGTCCGGCAGATTATCGAGCCAAAAGTGCTCTCTTCGAGCATGAATCTGAATCCGCTCGCCGTGCTGATTTCCCTGTTTGCCGGCCTGCAAATGTTTGGAGCTGTTGGTCTGCTGGCGGGGCCTGCCATTTTGGTTCTATTTATTATTCTTTGGGATATTGGTGTTGCGAAAGATATCTCCCGCTTTATCCGATACGGCTTTGATAAATAAAGCGTCCTTCACCACGGAAAAGACGCCTGGCACCTTTTGGAACGACAACGGTTTCTTTTCCGTAACTTCTGTTATGATTACCCCCAATTAGGGAACGGAGTACTATACTTATTATTTTGATTCAGAAAGGGTGTCAACATTGGATTCAACAACCGTTCATTCATCTAATGAAGAAGAAATACTGGCCGCCTGGCAAAAGGCCGATGATGCTTTCGCTCCCTGGGCTTCTCTGCCTATAGAGAAACGGCTGAGCTACATACAGCTGCTTCGTTTTACTATTAGTGAGCTTCGCGAAGAGATTGCTGACATTATCTCCTCCGCTACAGGAAAACCACCTATTGAAGCCATGGGTTCTGAAGTCATTCCAGTGCTTGAAGCACTGCGCCACATTGAAAAAGAAGCTCCCGGCCTTTTCAACCGTGAGCGGGTCAGAACCCCAATGATTTTCATGGGTAAAAATTCATCAATTATCCGGAAGCCCCGAGGAAAAATTGCTATTATCTCTCCATGGAATTTTCCGTTTCAGCTTTCTCTTATCCCTGTTGTCGAAGCTCTGACCGCAGGAAACTGCGTGCTTTTAAAGCCTTCCGCAGAAACGCCGCTTGCGAGCCTTCTTCTCGAAAAAATCTCGGGGCTTTTTCCTGAGGGAGTTTTTCAAGTCCTTCACGGCGGAGCTGAAACTGGACGCTTAATGATTGAGCAGCAGCCGGACTACATTCATTTCACGGGCTCGGTCGCGACAGGAAAGGTTATCCAGAAGCAGGCCGCCGAGCATTTGATCCCTACCACCCTCGAACTGGGCGGAAAGGATGCTATGGTCGTTCATGAGGATGCAAACGTGGAACGGGCGGCGAATGCTGCTTCCTGGGGGGCTTTCATGAACAGTGGCCAGGTCTGTCTATCTGTCGAGCGCGTGATAGTGCACGAAGAGGCTCAGGAGGAATTTTTGAACAGTGTACGCAGTACCATCGCCGGTCTGCGCCGGGATGGCGACAAGGAGTATGAAATCGGTCGGATGACGACAAAAAAGCAGTGGGATATTGTCTACAGCCAGGTCCAGGAAGCACTTGACCAGGGGGCCGAACAAATAGCCGGGAAACCTCCGGAACAGTGGGACGACCAAACCCTGACAATCGAACCGGTTGTTTTGACTGGAGTAACCGGAGAAATGCGGGTATGGAAGGAAGAGACTTTCGGTCCTGTATTTTCAGTACGGACCTATTCTACAATAGACGAGGCGCTCGAGCTGTTCAACGATACCGTTTACGGTCTGAGCGGATCCATTTTCACTTCCGATCAGGAGCTTGCGGCAAACTTCACTGCAAAGGTCCGCACGGGCAACTTCATGATCAATGATGTAATATCCCACGCTGCCAATCACTACCTTCCTTATGGAGGCACGAAACAGAGCGGCATTGGATCCTACCACTCCACCGCAGGCATGCGTTCATTCAGTATTGAAACGTCCGTTATGAGTGCAAGAGGGAGTATGAACAGCGAAATTTTATGGTATCCTTATGAAGGAAAGTTCGAATCACTTTCGCAGATCATCGACTATTACTATGGCAGAAACCGTAACTGGAAATCATTTTTGCAAACGTTTATGGGCCTCACACGCCGGCCGTAATGCTGATGTTTTCCGCCTGCCTTTAGGAGCATGAAAAATGGGAAGTTCATCAAAATGGAGAGCATTCACCCCGAAAAAGCTGTGGGACCGTGTTAAGCAGACACTTCAGCCTGCTTCCGCGAACGGGGAAAAATCAAACAGCAGACTGGACCGGCGGCGGCAGCACAAAGAGCGTCAAAAGGACACACGCCTGTATAAAACATCGCTTTATGCGTTTTATACAATGTGTGTACTGCTGATGCTTATGCCCTTTGTTTATTTTCTACCGTGGCCATCCATTGCCACCTGGCTGGTCGGGCTGATTCTGCTTACGCTCGGAACAACAACAACCCTCGCTGCAATCACAATAAAAAAGCAGTCACATCACGTGCCGCTTTTATACATGTGGTTTATTCTGCTCATGTCTGCATTATTATTAATTATCTACCTGGGCATACTTATTTATTTTCGTTTTTTTCTGCTTTAATCGCCCCGGTCTACTTTTTAAGGTATGGATCGAGTGTTTTATCCTGAAGTGGTTTGTACTGCATCTCGTAGGTTGCTTCGGGCACTGGAAGGAGGCCGGCTTGTTCGGCCTCCTTTGCTGTTTTTGCCGTGTATACTACCGGAATGCCGCTCCAATTGATGGCAGCTTCACACATTGGGCACGGCTCACCGCTCGTATACAGCTCGCAGTCACTTAAATCCGTAGTTTCTAAGAGCCGCGAAGCGGTCCTTATTGCTTCGAGCTCAGCATGAGTCGTCGGATCGAAGGTTTTAAACGTTTTGTTCCCTTCCTCTGCCACTATTTCCCCGTTCCGGACAATGACACACCCAAAAGGATCCCCTTCTCCTTCTTTTTTTACCCTTTGGGCCAGCTGAATCGCCCGCTTCATTAAAGACTCATTATACATAACCGTGCCCCCTATACTTTAGACTGGTATTCATTTACGAAGGCGCTGTAAAGATGCTGCGAATACTCCAGATCTTCTCCGTGACAGATTGATAATTTTCCAGGAGCCACTTTCTGTATAGTTTTCGTGCTTCGCATCGCCCGGTCCATATTAGCAGTAAACTGTTTCATTGGAGGGCCTATACGCCCATTTTTAGAAGTAATCATGTCGCCAGTGATCAGCACATCATCTTTTTTATGATAATAAGCGGTATGACCCGGCGAGTGCCCCGGCGTAAAATATGGATCAATTCCCATCATGGAATGAAAAACGCCACGGCTGTCCCCCGGCAGCTGCTTTACAGAAAATCCTTTTGTATAATCGGTCGGTTTTTTACGGTTAGGATAAGGTTTTTCCCCCGTTATGTAAGGAATCTCGAGCCCATGAATATAAACAGGTGCATTTACTTTATCCTGAATATAAGCGAGTCCGCCTACATGATCCGGATGACCGTGGGTTAATAAAATCATCTGAACCCGTCCAAAACGCGCTGCTTCTTTTAAAATTCTCGGCGCCATTGGCCGGATGCCCGTATCGATAATGATTGATCCGTTCTCATGCTTCACGACCCAGGCGCTGATGGTAATACCTACTTTCATGTGCACCTTAATAATATTTTCACTCACCTGGCTTACTTTCACCATCTGCGATCCACTCCTTTCTTCCTTTTCCCTTCCCTTCCTGCTTCCGATTAACGCTTTATTTTTTCGGGAAAGAGAATAACGCTGATCTAAATCTAATCATCTGTTTACAGTGTACACAATATTGTATATAAAATTCTACCGCGAAAGGATGTTATTTATGCTCTCCCCCTGCCCTAACAGTCCAAATTGCGTTTCCACCATGAGCTCCCCTGAAGATAAACGTCATTACATGGAGCCCATCCAGTATTCAGGCAGCCCGGAAACAGCGAAAAGCACTATTCGACATATCATTCAGCAGCAGAAGTATGCGGAAATTGTTCATGAGGATGATAACTATATTTCGGCTGTATTCACGACCCCGGTACTTAAATTCAAGGATGACATCGTATTTTATTTCGGAAATCATGGGCACGTCCATTTCCGTTCGGCTTCAAGGCTCGGCAAAGGTGATATGGGTAAAAATAAAAATAGAATGAAAGAAATTACTGCCCGGTTTTATGACCAAAATAATGAATAATAAATAAGAAAAATTTCTTGTTTTTATTGAATTCCTCCCCCTTTTATAGTAAAGTCGGATTTGTTGATATTGATAATCTTTTTCAATTAGGGGGATATACATATGAATAAAAAGACTTTTTTAACATTTTTAACGATACCCGCTTTATCGCTTTCACTTGCTGCATGCAGTTCTTCAGACGACAGCAGCGGCTCGGAAGAATCCGGCAGCAATGAGGAATCTTCTGAAAACAGCGAATCTGTGACGGTAACAGATGGGTATGACAACGAAGTAACACTCGATGAAACACCGGAGGATGTAGTCGCCCTTGAATGGGTGTATGCAGAAGACTTGCTCGCTCTGGGCATGCAGCCTGCCGGTATTGCTGACCTGGACGGCTATAACGATTATTTATCCGATATCGAGCCCGCTCCTTCCGGGGATGTGCAGGACGTCGGGACGAGACAGGAGCCAAGCCTCGAGCGCATTGCCGAACTTGAACCCGATTTGATTATCACTGCCGGCTACCGTCATGAAGATATCAAAGAAGAGCTTGAAGAAATTGCACCGACGCTGATGTATAATCCATATCCTGCAGAAGGAGAAGGCAATCAGTACGAGGAGATGGAATCAACCTTTGAGAGCATCGCCACAGCTGTTGGAGAGGAAGACCAGGCGGAGCAGGTGTTAAATGATCTGGACAGCACCTACGACGACCTGTCAACGGAAATTGAAGACGCCGGCCAGGATAATGAAGAAGTACTGCTTTCCCTTTCTTATCTGGCAAATGAAAATGTCACTTTCCGTCTGTTTGCCGACAATTCGCTTGCCGCCCAGACGATGGAGCAGATTGGTGTGGAGAATGCCTATGAGGCTGAACAGTTTGAAGAATACGGCTATACCGAAACAGGCGTCGACGCTCTCGAGGATTATCAGGACCAGACGTTTATAGATATCCCCACACCGGAAGGCGATCGTGATAATATTGAAGAAACGCTGAATAATAATGAAGTATGGAACAGCCTTTCTTTCGTCGAAAACGATGATGTTCACCGTCTTCCGAGCTCTACATGGCCTTATGGCGGTCCGCTTTCATCCGAAGTATTCGCTGAAGAGGTTGCAGACGCTTTAACAAATGAGGAGTAATTATGAATTCGCCTTTCGTTTCAAGAGCTGTTCTGCTGTATACTAGCGGAGCAGCTCTTCTCTTGCTGCTAGTATATCTGCACCTTGTGCAGAGCACCGGTACTTTTTCAGTTCGTTTCTGGTGGGATCTCCTTCAGAATACCGAATCTACAGAAAGCAGTATTTTCCGGACTGTGTATCTGCCGAGGATCGTTATCGGCATACTTTCTGGTATAGCTTTAGCTGCTTCCGGTGTTATTTTTCAAACTATCACAAAAAATCCTCTGGCAGCGCCGAGTACCTTAGGCGTCCATGCGGGAGCCTATTTCTTTATCGTTGCTTTTGCTACAATACTGCCGGACTGGCTGGGCCTAAGCGGATTCATTGCTGCGTTTGTCGGCGGGTGTTTGGCAGCATTGATGGTGTTTACGATGGCCGGCGGACTTGAAGCTACACCGGTCCGGATGGCATTGGCCGGGCTTGTGCTTTCTATCGCCTTTTCGTCATTTACCGCTGTTCTGCAAATATTTTTTGAAGTGCAGACAGCCGGCTTGTTCTTGTGGGGAAATGGCACTCTTGTGCAGCAGGATTGGAGCGGAGTCCGCTTTGTCTTTCCTGTACTGATTGTGCTTTTATTTCTGGTGTTCTTTTACGCTCCCCGCCTCGATATCCTGCTTCTCGGTAAAAACCAGGCGGCTACACTTGGAGAAAACGTACGGGCTACGCAGGCATTGATGTTTTTTCTTGCCGTAGGTCTTACTGCCATCGTCGTAAGTGTTGTTGGACCCATAGGCTTTATCGGCCTGGTAGCTCCTCATTTGACACGATTGATGGGGTATCAGCTTCATTCCAACCTTCTGTTTGGTTCCATGCTTTGGGGGGCCGTGCTCCTCATCGGGGCCGACGTGCTTGGAAGAGCCGTTGACCCTTCCCTCAGTGAGCTCCCTGTTGGTGCTGTTACCTCGATAGTCGGCGCTCCGTTTCTTGTGTGGCTGATTTTAAAGCACCGGGGCTCTTTTTTCGGCACAGAGCAGCAAAGTGCTATTGGGGGCGGGCGTAAAAGGCGGGAGCTGAAATACCCTGTCGTTTTAACAGGTGCTGTAACATTTACCGCTCTCGTTTTTTATGCGGGATTAGCCAGTGGCTCCACAGGATTCAGCTTTGTGGACACCTGGCAGGCACTCTTCACAGAGGAAGGCAGCGGCCAGCGGTTCATCATATTCGACTTAAGGCTCGGAAGGCTTTTAACGGCGCTTACAGCTGGCATGCTGCTTGCACTAAGCGGCATGCTGTATCAGGGTATTCTGCGCAATCCCCTCGCAGATCCTTCAGTGCTCGGGGTGACTTCAGGAGCAGGCGCGGGTGCTCTGTTTGTGCTTTTTCTTTTCAGGGACATTCCAACTGCCTTTATTCCGATTGGCGCTATTGCCGGGGCTTTCGCAGCGGTAGGTGTGATTTTGTTTTTCTCCTGGAAAACTAAATTTCACCCCGCTGTACTGGCGCTTCTCGGTATCGCCCTGTCTGCTGTGGGCGGCGCCCTGTCACAAATTATGATAACCCGTTTTAATTTAAACGCTGCCGCTGCTTTAACATGGCTGTCCGGCAGTACGTATGCGACTGGCTACGAAGAGCTTCAGCAGTTTCTGCTGCTCCCGCTTGCCGTAAGTATACCGCTTGCCTGGTATTTAGCGCCTTCCCTAAATGTGCTTGCGCTCGGGGACCAGACAGCGATCGCTCTTGGAGAACGTTTAACCTTTGCCCGCTGGACCGCTGTACTGCTTGCCACCTTCTGTGCCGCCATGGCAGTAGCTGCCGTTGGCACGATTGGCTTCATCGGACTTGTAGCGCCTCACTTAGCCCGTATGCTTGTCGGGCAGGATTACATGCGCATTTTTCCTGTAGCTTTGTTTATCGGCGGCTCTCTTCTTGTGTTTTCCGACACGATCGGACGCACCGTGCTCGCCCCTGATGAAATCCCATCGGGACTCGTGGCTGCTGTGATCGGCACCCCGTTCTTTTTATGGCTGATGCACAGAAGCTCTAAATCGTAATAATCATGCAGAAAGAAAGCCAAGAACCCGCGGAAGGGGTTCTTGGCTTTACTTTTTTTAATTCGTCTGTGATAAGTCCGTGGCAGAAGCAGGGGTGCGCTCGATTAAATCATACGTCATGCAAAGGGGTTTGCCGCTCTTTGGATCGGTTACCACATGGGCATCAATGCCAAATACCTGCCTGAGTACATTTTTACAAATAACGTCATTAGGGCAGCCAATACACTGTACTTCTCCGCTGCACATGGCAATTAAATGATCGGAAAAGCGGGCAGCATGATTTAAATCATGAAGCACCATTACAATCGTTCGGCTTTCTTTCTCATTCAGCTTTTGAAGCAGTTCAAGAACTTCAAGCTGATGGGCCATATCCAGGTAAGTAGTCGGCTCATCGAGCAGCAGCAGGTCCGTATCCTGGGCAAGGGCCATTGCGATCCAGGCCCGCTGGCGCTGTCCGCCGGACAGGGAATCTAGCGTGCGACCCGCAAATTCTAAAACTCCCGTATCTTTCATGGCGCCCTGAATAGCCTCGTGGTCCTCTGAAGTTAATTTCCGGGTACGCTTGCGATGCGGATGCCGGCCGAATGATACCAGCTGTTCCACTGTCAACGTAAGCGGAATATCCGGAGTCTGAGCAAGCATTGCCATGTTTTTGGCCACATCTTTTGTTTTCATTTCATGAATGGATTTGCCGTCTAAGTACACGCCGCCTTCTTCAGGGGTCAGTATACGGGACAGGGATTTCAGGATCGTGGATTTCCCACAGCCGTTTGGCCCGATAATAGAAGTGATTTTCCCTTCAGGTATGTCAACGCTGATATTTTTCAGGACTTGTTTATTTTCGTAAGAAACGTCTACTTGCTCTGCTTGAAGTCTTGCCACCGTCGCAAGCCCCTTTCTTTTCTGCAATCTTAATCTTATTCCAGGCCGTTTATAAAATTGATAATGATTTTCATTTAAAATTATAACGATTTTGAGTTAAAATAGCAAACAGATGCACAAATTTATTATGGAGGCGGATGCTGCTATGACTCTTCGTGAACTTGATCATAAGCTGGACATGTTAAAATCAGATTATGTACGCATACAGGGAGATTTGGAAAAACTTGAATCTTTCGGAGGCAACACAGACGGCATTATGCGCGAGCTCGACATTCTTGAAAAGGAAATGCACGAGATTAATACACAAATTAGGGAATACAATAAATAAGCGGGCCGCGACTGGCCCGCTTTTCTTTTATATCGAATTATTTATCTAAATATCTTCTTGCACCCGCATACTCATCTGCATACCCGGAATCTTCCAGATTTACGATTTCAACTGCGCTCCGGGAATTCGGCGAATGAATCATGTCACCACCGCCGATGTACATACTGACGTGGTGGACCCGTCCTTCCCCATTATCATAGGCGAAAAACAAAAGATCCCCCGGCTCCAGGTCTTCTTTAGCTACTCGATGACCTTGCTCTGCCTGTACACTGGAATCTCTCGGAATTTCTATGCCATTAGCGGCAAAAATAGTATGTGTGAACCCTGAACAGTCAAATCCAAACCCTGACATCCCTGCCCATAGGTACGGAAGGCCGAGAAACTGTTTTCCGTCTGCAATAATATCCTCCGCCCCTGGGGATGGAATATCTTCCTCGCTACCATATATTTCAATATCTGATGCATCAACCCACTTATTTCCGTCCGAAGGGGTAGCTACCAAGACTTCTCCCTGATGCTCCTTTACAACCGGTAAACGGGTGTTATAGCTCAGGTCTTTGTAATTTTTTCTCCCCTTTTTATCATAAGTTAATTCTGCGGTCGGAGAAGTAATGAGAGCAAATGGTTCATCTTCTAATTTTTCCATCCGATTACTCTCGGTTATTTGTTCTTCCGGGACCCACCCGGGATAACCCAATTCATTTCTTGGAGTTTCCTGGCCTTCCGCTGCTACTTTTACCCATCCATTCTTTTGTTCAAGAACGTGCACCTTTGAGCCAAACAACGCCTGGCTTTCCAGATTCCCAACGAGCCAGAGCTTTTCATCTACGCTCATCGACGCTGTCCATTCATTCAGGCTGGCCGGGTTGGAGGCTGCGGGAAGATCAATTTCCCGGAGAATATCCGGCTCCGTCCACATCGTCATTGCACTCACCTCTGTATAAGCCGTCTCATTCACTTCTGCTGCACTCGCAGAGCCGGCCGTGAATGCTGCTCCTATAACTGCAATCATAACAGTTGAAATCCAGTGACCTCTCTTCATCGCAGTTCCCCCTTTTCATATTTGATATGCGCCCTCTGCGCGGGATTCATTACTTGTACCTGATGCCCTTCAAAAGATACGGCAGTAACAGTATTTTCCTGCAGCCATTTTGGAGCATCCAAATCCACCATCTTAATATTAGGATGGGCAAGCGCCAGCTCAGCTGCCGGCGAAACGCTTATAGTCGATTCCATCATGCTTCCCATCATGCACGGAACACCCGACGCTTCTGCAATATCAGCAATTTTCCACGCCTCCAGCAGCCCCCCGCATTTCATGAGTTTAATATTAATCATGTCGCAGGCACGCTGTTCGATGAGCCTGCTGGCATCTGTATACGTTTTACAGCTTTCATCCGCCATAATAGGCGTTCTGGTAGATTCTGTGACTTTTTTTAAACCGGCCCAGTCATCGGCTGCTACGGGCTGTTCTATAAACTGTACCGGGATGTGTTCTTTTTCAAGCTGCTGAATAAATGCTATTGCTTCTTTAGAAGTCCACCCCTGGTTGGCATCAATCCTCAACATGACGCCTTGGGGAAGCACTTCAGTGATGGCGCGGATTCTTTGATGATCTTTTTTGATATCATCCCCGACTTTCATTTTCAAATAGAGATAACCTTCGTTTATATATTGTTCTGCTGTATTTTTCATTTGTGCTGGTTCTTCCATACTGATCGTCATATCATTTTCAAATACAGCCGGTGTTCCTCCCAGCCACTGCAGGAGACTGCAGTGGCGCTTTTGAACAAATGCATCTATAACAGCCATTTCCACTGCTGCTTTGGCACTGGGGTTCCCGTAGCAGCTTTTCTTAAGTCTCCGTACATTTTTCTGCAGAGCTTCGTCTTCTGCTCCTGCAAGTGCCTCTGCAGCCGGACCGTTAATAACTGTTTCGATGCTTGAAGGAGATTCCCCCGTCACAGCAAGAGCTGGAGCTGCTCCCCCTTTCCCTATAGTACCGTCAGTCAGTATTACACTTACTTCAACATTTTCAATGCTTGTAACTGTCCTTATGGACGTAACAAACGGTCGATTCAAAGGAATGATTTTTCTTTTCGTTTTAAGAGAAGCTATTTCCATTCAACATCCCGCCTCTTAAATTCTTGATAAGATTTCCGCTACCGCGACACCGACGACTGTGCCCATAAATGAGCCAATTAATGCCATCATTACGCCTATTGGGACCAGAGTACGGCTGAAGGCTCCTGCAAGCACCGGAGCAGAGGCCATACCTCCAATATTGGCCAGACTTGCGATGCCGAGGGTAAAAAGGTCAAGCCGGAACAGTTTTGCTAAAAGCAGCATAATAGCTCCGTGGAAAAATAAAACCATAAATCCGGAGATAATATACGCTGGAACTTCAGCAATATTTGAAAAATCTGCGTTGGAAGCAATTAGAGCTATGATCGTGTAAAGCATCAAATAGCCTATATCCATTGTCCCCGTTAACCTGGCAACCGGCGTTACAGCAAGACCCAGACCCAAAACGGTAACAATTAATATCGTCCACGTTGTTGCATTCACAGCATTACCAGCTTCAGGAAGCGTATTTCCTACTGCAATGGCAAGCGAAGCTACCAGCATAGAAAATCCTAAGCAGACAATAATTTCTACGTATGTTAGAGGTTTTGTTTCTTTTTCCTCAAGAGACAAATTATACTGCATCTGATCAATGCTTTCTGTTTTCGCTTTTGTAAACCGGTTGAATGCGAATTGGAAAGGAACAAGCCAAAATAAAAGCATTACCCAAAACGAATAGTTTACTGTATCCATAATTAAAGCATAGCCAAATAAATTCTCAGGGACTTCAAGAATCCCCTGCAGCGCTACAAGATTTGCTGAACCTCCCGTCCATGAACCAGCCAGGGCTGCAAAAGCCTTCCACGTTTCCGTGTCTAAAAAACCCTGCATAATATAATATGTAACCGTAAAACCGCCAACTATACTAATCACAGCTACAACGTAGCTAAGCAGCATTTTTGGCCCCAGTTTGATAATCTGCAGAATGTTACAGTTTAATAAAAATAGAAATATCATTGCCGGCAGTAGAAGAGAACGTATGCCTGAATTTAACTCACCGAGAGCCTCGGAGCCACTGAATACCCCAAAGGTGTTTAACAGAGCGGCAACGATGTAGATGAGCACCACTGTAGGCACGTACTTAAAAAATTTACTTTTTGTCACTTTTTCCGTACCTACGAGAAGTGCAACCATCGCAATCAAAACACTAATGTAAAGAGCTCCGTTTTCTATCATGCTGAATAACCTCCTTTAGATTGTTAAATATAAATAAACCCAGCAAAGAGAAAAGATCTCTTTGCTGGGTTTTATCCGGTAAGATAAAGCAGCACTGCTTACATATCAGCCTTTATTTGCTTATACTTTAAGCTGGCGTTGCGCAGGGCAACAATCATCGCTTTCTGGGACGAGCCGTGATAACGTTTTTGAATAATTTCTACAAGATGCTCACTTTCCTGAATCGAAGCACCTGCGAATATTTCTTTTACAAACCGGGCTGTTAAAGAAAGAATAGCAGAACATTCTGCCTCCAGGATTTCATCCGTTAGAGTATCCACTACAAATCCAATAAAAAATACCTGATATTGTTCAGTGATCGGGTTATTCGAAGGAGATTTAGCCTCTCCCACAATGTAAATAGTATTCTTGTTGTACAAATGTTTTTCACCACCTGATTGCTAAAAGAAGAACGCTTTGGGTAAAGGTTCCTTTTACCAGAGGAGTAATATGTTTGAAAATTATGATATCGTACTTTTCTAAATTACGCAATTCTTATTTTTATTTATCCTTCGCTTATGAACTTTCAGTCAGTTTCCTAATGCTGAAAAAGGGAAAGACATAGTAGAGAAAGATACGAAGATTTAGGAGGAGTAGTATGTCACAAGTTGAAAATATTTTATTTAACCAGCAGCATATAAGCAATCACATTTTTAAAAACAAGCTGATTGTCGCTCCGATGACACGGATTAGCGCAGATGATAATGGTACGCCGAATGACCGGATGCGCAGATACTATGAGCGTTATGCTCTTGGAGGTTTTTCCGCTGTTATTTCGGAGGGGATTTACACCGATGAAATCTACAGCCAGGGATACGCCAATCAGCCCGGACTCGCCAATGAACATCATCAGGAAGGATGGAAGCCGATTACTCAAGCAGTCAAAGAGCATGGAAGCAAAATGATTGCCCAGCTCATGCATGCCGGCGCTCAGTCCCAGTATAATCAATACACAAGCGAGACTGCTTCCGCTTCTCCCGTACAGCCTCCCGCTGAAAAAGTATCTTCCTACGGCGGACAGGGGGCCTTCCCCGTCCCGAAGGCCATGGATGAAAATGATATGAACACCGCTAAGCAGGGATTTGTGGAGGCAGCCCTCCGTGCCGCAGAAGCAGGATTTGACGGTGTAGAGCTTCACGGGGCGAATGGCTATCTGCTTGATCAGTTTCTTTCTGAATCCACTAATAAACGTACAGACCAGTACGGCGGTCCTGTAGAAAATCGCGTACGCTTTCTTAATGAAGTCGTCGAAGCCGTTCGCGAAGCCATAGGGCCGGTTCCTATTCTTGGCATCCGTATTTCGCAGGCCAAAGTTACGGATGGGTCTTACCGCTGGCCGGGAGGGGAAGCAGACGCCACAGTCATATTCTCCGAGCTCGGTAAGACGCCACTCGATTATATTCATACTACAGACGGCGACGGCCTCGGCGAGGGGTTTGGAAATGACACCTTAAGCATGGCCCAGGCGGCTAAAGAATACAGTGGCCTACCCGTCGTTGCCAATGGGAATCTTGGAGATCCCGAAAAATCCTCCCATGCTATCAATGAAAGTGCTGCTGATTTTGTTTCTCTCGGCAGAACTGCCCTGGCTAATCCCGACGCTCCCCACCGCATTCTCCATGGTCAGTCGATGAACAGCTTCGATCCTACTCTTATTATGCAGCCGCTTGCCAATGTGAAAGATGCAGAGCTTGAACAAAACATCTTCAAAGAATAGAAAAAGGAGAGGCCGGATTGGCCTCTCCTATTGTGCAGGGGTTGCGGAAACGAGAAACCGTATTTTTTTCTCCCCTAGCTTAATTTTCACAGGCGTTTCCGTATAAACCTCCCCGTCCGTGTCTGCCTGTTTTACTGGATCTGTAGTCAACTCAATATCTCTGCCAAGCACGTGCTCAATAGGACTGTTTTCATTATCAATTTCCTTAGTCCCCATTGTTGCAAAAAATTCTCTCATCAGGCTGTTGCCGCCTTCCGGGATAATGAAGATTTCGAACTGCTCATCCTGCATCGTGGTGTCTCCTACCGGCACCTGGTTTGTACCGATGGAGTGGCCATTCATGATCAGAATCATTACCGCTTCCCCAGTATAGTTTTCTCCGTCAATTTTCATTTGATAAGAAAAAACTTCCGGATTCTGAACAGTTTGCAGTGTACTGATGAAATAGCTTAACTTTCCGATAGCACCTTTTAAGTTTTCATCAATGTTTTCCGACGTTTCCACAATTAAACCTATCCCGTAAAAATTAGCAAAGAAACGCTCATTCATGGAGCCTATATCAATTTCTTTCGTATTCTTTTCGAGCATATCTGTCATAGCCTTTTTTGGGTTCTGTGCCAAACCGAGAGACCTGGAGAAATCATTACAGGTGCCGTACGGGAGCACGCCTACATCAGGGGCATATGGTGACTCCATCAGCCCGTTGATGCTTTCATGAATTGTCCCATCACCGCCGGCAATAAATACCGCCTCTACCTGTTCATCTATCGAAGCGCATGTTTCACGCACATCGTCTTTGGATTGTGTCTGCCTGATAACAAGCTCCACAATGGAAGTTCCCCATACCTGGATAAATGTATTTAACTGCTTTTGTTTTTCATTAACGTCTTTGTTTCCGTTAATAATAAGTAAAGCTTTTTGATACATATGAACGTCTCCCCTATCCTGTCAAATACACGGCTTCTTATTTAGAAGACGCTAACCGTATATTCCCATTTCCAGAGAGAAAAAAACAAGGGAGATGCTTACTATTTGCAGTGCAGAATCATCCGTCTGGTGCCAGTATATAAATTAGACCAATACATGCGCTCTGCTTCGGGCGGGCAGGGCTGGCGTCTCCATACCGATTTCATGCTTGCGCTTTCCGTATATGTCAAAACATGCACTTCCCTTGGGTTTTTTCCGGTAAGCCAGGCCCCTCCTTTTTCGAGAGAAATAAACTGTGCTCCCCGCAGCGTTTTTATGTTCCGGTAAGCCTTCAGGCATTCATCCATCAGGGCTGCATACAGCACAACTTTTTGCGACTCCTGTTCCGGCGAGGAAATACCGATTTTTTTCCAATGTTTTTTCACACATTTTACTACATCCAGCTGACTTTCAATCTTTGCTCCAGTTAATTCTTTCATTACATTCTGAATAATAGAAATAAATAAATCATTAATTTCAGGCGTTATTCTTTTCGCATGATGCTGTTTTTTCATCTCTATACTGCTCCTTCATTAATCACATTTTTGAAGCATCGGGCACTTTGCACACACTTCGTCACTGTTACTCAATGCTTTATAAATAGAACACCAGGATCTTTTCGCATAACAAATAGGTACATTTTGATTTTTGGCCCGTTCCTTTAACTTGGCGGAAACATTGTGATTGATGAAATCAGTAAGCACAAGCACCAGATCAATATTTGGCGGAATTTCCTTTTGCACCATTTTTACTTTTCGCCCGCTGACATGCTTGATGTCCTGAAAGCCTAATTCTTTTAACCGGTCGGGAATGGCTCCCAGTCTGTCTGCCCCGATGATCATCAATCCGTCCATGTTTATCCTCCTATTTGAAAATAATTCTCATTTATTATGTATAGTTTATTGAAAACGATTCTCAATGTCAATGTTTATTCCTGAGCCCGAAGTTTTTATTCTGTCTTTATGTGGAATATACTTGAGAGAGTATGCCGCCAGTCAGTCAAAAAGGGAGGTACTTGTATGAAAAGCCGCGAAGAAGTTCATATAGAAACATTTACCGTGGGAGATAACGGTACAATACCTAATCATCCTAGTTTTCCTGTGCTCGTTTATGAACAGACTGTCACCGGCTCTGAGGATGTTAAAGAACTTTTTAATAAAAATAACTGGCTGGGAGCATGGAAAGGAAGTGTCTTTAAATACCATCATTATCACAGTAATTCGCATGAGGTGCTTGGCTGCGTAAGTGGTTCCGCCCTTTTGCATATAGGCGGCGAACAGGGGAGGCAGCTTAATGTAAAACACGGCGACATATTGATTCTTCCCGCTGGATACGGCCATAAGCTCATTGAGCAGAGTGAAGACTTTGCAGTTATTGGTGCTTATCCAGGCGGCTCAGATTATGATATGTGTACCGGTGACCCTTCCGAGCGCCCTGAAAAAATTAATAATATTTACCGCGTTCCTCTACCCGATTCCGATCCCGTTTTCGGCTTAGAAGGACCACTATTTACTTATTGGAAAAACTTTTCATAAACGAAAGGAAGCTAGTATAAAATGGCGACGAAAACGAGACAAATACTTTTACACGAAAGACCAAAAGGCCTCCCTGACAAAAACACATTTGCATTTAAGCATATAGAAATAGGCGCTCCCGCTGAAGGAGAAGTGCTTCTTCAAATGATTTACATTTCTGTGGATCCTTATATGAGAGGAAGAATGGACGACCGCGAATCATACGTCCCTCCTTTTCCGCTTCACAAACCAATTGCCGGCGGCGCCATTGCGAAGGTGGTTGAAAGCCGCGATGATTCTTTAAACGAAGGTGATTACGTGACCGGCAATCTGCCGTGGCAGCAATACGTTAACGTGAGTGCTTCGGATGTACGAAAGGTACAGGCAGAAGCAGCTCCGGTTTCTGCGTATTTGAACGCTGTCGGCATGCCCGGACTCACTGCTTATTTCGGCACGCTCAGTATCGGTCAGCCTAAGCAGGGAGAAACGTTCGTTATCTCCGGGGGAGCCGGCGCTGTTGGTTCGCTTGCCGGCCAGATTGCCAAAATGCAGGGCGCCAGGGTGGTCGGTATTGCAGGTACCGATGAAAAACTGGATTATATGAAAAGCATTGGATTTGATGAAGTAATTAATTACAAAACAGAAGATTTAACAAAAGCCATCAAGCGGACGTGTCCCGACAAAGTAGACGTATACTTCGATAACGTCGGGGGCGAAATGAGCGATATTGTGCTCGATCATTTAAATAAATTCGCCCGGGTGGTCCAGTGCGGGGCAATCTCTACGTATAATGATCCGGACAATTACGGACCGAGAGTCCAATTCAAGCTCATTAAATCAAGCGCTTTGATGAAAGGCTTCATTGTAGGCGATTACGCTGATGAATTTGAAGAAGCAACCAAACAGCTTGCAGCCTGGGTAGCTTCCGGGGACCTGCAGTATGAAGAAACAATTCTCACTGGGTTTGATCGTATTCCAGAAGCATTCATCGGTTTGTTCACCGGTCGGAACACGGGCAAGCTGCTCGTGGATGTTTCCCAATAAAGTCAAAACGCCGCTGCTTTCACGCGCCGCAGGAGGCACACTGCGAAAAAGCCGCCTATCCATACATTGGACAGGCGGCTTTTTATAGTTTCATTAATTTAAGGAGGGACCTGAAGGCTTTCGAACGGTCTGTTTTTCTCTCGACTGTTCCTTTAGTTCCTCTTTCTTTTTTACTTCATGGTTGCTTGGCGGACTCAGGCTGAGAATTTTGTCTCCGGCCTCAGGCTTTATTGCATTATCAACAGCAAAGAATTCCAGACGTCCAGTCGGTTTTTGAATACCGATCAGCACTACGTCTTCCGCCCGGTCATTTAAATAGGACTGGTACGGATATTCTTTTGTTAAAGACGTTAATTTAAACACGTAACCCGCATCTACTTTCCAGTTCAGCTCTTCAAATGTCGCGCCTTTTTCGAACAGAACGCGGCCACCGACCTTTCTCATCAATTCATCGGGTTCATTCCGGTCTGATTGATGCCAGCTGAGCTGAAACAGATCCTTCCTTCCGAATTCAGGGACAAAGGTGGTGCACACGAGCGAATTATAAGAATCCCGGTCAGTAGCCGCGATAATTTTATTATAGGGAGTCATGTCCAGTGAATACTCCGACTGCTCGGAAAGAATCTCTCCCCGGTAGTAAGCGATTCCTGCTTTACGTGCGTTGAACAAATGTTCAAACGAAGAATCGGCAATCAATACCGGCACATTCATTTCCTTCAGCTTTTGGGCAAGGCTTGTAGTGAAGGAGCTTCCTCCTACAAACAGAACTCCCGGAAGTCCCTCTTTTGAAAGGTTTAACTTTCTGGCAAGCGGCCCAATCGTAAACCCGTGGAAGCATACAGTCGCAAACACGAGCGCAAACGTAAGCGGGGTAATAATGGAAGCCCCGGCGTAGTTGTATTCTTCAAGGACATTCGCAAAATACCCTGCTACCGTCAAAGCTACAATTCCCCGGGGAGCGATCCAGCCGATAAGAGCTTTTTCCCCGAATGTTAAATCGGTCCCCATGGTCGACAGCCAGATTGAAAGCGGGCGAACTAAAAACAGCATCAAAAGAACGTAAGCAATAATTTGCGGATCGAAAATCTGCATCAGTGTATCCCGGTCGAGTGATGCTGTCAGCATAATAAATATACCCGAAATCAGCAGCACAGAAATATTTTCTTTAAAGTGCTGCATATCGCTGATGGAGCTTATATGAAGATTTGCAAGCGTCATTCCCATCGCAGTGACGGCCAACAATCCCGTCTCATGCATAACCACGTCAGAAATGACAAAGCTTGCAATCACCATGGACAGAACGACCGGAGATTTCAGGAACTCCGGCACATGACCACGTTCAAAGGTCCACCCGATAATTCTACCGAATAGAATCCCCAGAAAAACAGCAAACAACGAGGCCATAAAGAAATTGACGAGCGAGACGAAGGTGGACTCTTCGGAGGTAAAGGTTCGGATAATTTCAAACGCAAACACTGCCAGGAGAGCACCAAACGGGTCAACGACAATACCTTCCCATTTAAGTATTCGGGCCGGCCTCGGCTTCAGCTTGGCCTGCCGGAGGAGCGGCAGGATGACGGTAGGGCCTGTAACGATCAGCAAACCACCGATAATAAAGGATACTTCCCATGATAAGCCAGCCACAAAATGGGCTGTTAATGAACCAAGTATCCAGGCCAGAAGGGCTCCTATTGTGATGATACGATACACAGGCTTTTGAAGCCCCTGAAGTCCCCTGAAATCAAGATTCAGGCTTCCTTCAAATAATATTATGGCTACAGCAATCGATACGATGGGGCCATACAGATCGCCAAATGCTTCGGAAGGATTAATCAGCCCAAATATCGGCCCGATCAAAAGTCCGGCAACAGACATAACGACTATGGCCGGCAGCCTGGAGAACCAGGCAAGCCACTGGGAGCCGATTCCGACGGCACCGATCAGCATTAGTTGAAACAATAGAGAGTCCAGCATATATTTTCCCTTCTTTCCACTCCCATTTTTTATCTTTGGGTTTAATCTTGTATGTAATTCGTATTCCTTTCACTTTTTAATCACTTGAAATAAAAAGATACTATACTAAACCCTATCGTTTCAATCAAAGCAGTTTATAAAAATATATTTTTTCATAAAAAAGCACGCTTTTACACAAAGCATGCTTTTCGTTACCGCTCTTCTATTTCTTCTTGAATGGACTGACCGAGATGGCGTCCCGGCTCATCGATTCTGCAGTAGATCCGATCTCCGGGCCGGCAGTCTTTTAAAGCCATCGGCTCATATTGATCCGTCATTAAATAAACGCTGTCTGCCCACTGCAGAGTAGCTGACAAATTTACGTCCCCTGCGCGGACCTTTATTCTCACGAGTTCGCGTTTTTCAATTTTCACCCTGCCTACCGGCACCTGGCGTGAAGCTGTGCCTTCGTACACAGTTACCGGCTCATCATGTTCTATTTCTGCAAGATACCTTGTCTTCTCTTCTTCGAAAATATACTGATGCACAGCGCCGGCGTTGATACGAAACACGCGGGCTGGATACGTACTGGTTGTACGGTTTTCCGAAAGCGTATAAACGTACCCGTGCCCTGTGTCTCCGACAAGCAGACCTTCAGCTGGAGATAAGATATCTGCTGCGTCTATGCAGACACGCGATCCTTCTCCCATCGGCTCTATGGCTTCCACGATACCAAGTTTCCATACATCATTTTCCATCATACTCATCAGCACCCACTGCTTCCGGAGGAGCTTTTGCCTTCTTCCTCCATTTTCATTTTGTGTTCTCTTCCCCATTTTTCCAGTTCCCGAAGGAGAGATTCGAGTGACTCCCCGTAGCTTGTCAGGGAGTATTCCACTTTTGGCGGTACTACCGCGTAAGCGTGGCGCAATACTAAGCCGTCATGCTCAAGCTCTTTGAGCTGCTTGATTAATGTCTGATGATTAATCTGCTGCAGCTGCTGTTTAATCTCACTGAAACGGAGCGTTTTCCCGACGAGCTCCATTAGAATGACTGCTTTCCATTTCCCGCATACTTTGTCGAGCGTTATTTTTATATTTTCTCTTTCTTCTATGGTCATTCTTTCACTCCTTTAATCTAAAAAAAGACACTACTATATATTCCAATATAAGTATGTGCAAATATATTATATGTAGGTATTATAGCCTTAAAGTCAAGTGAATAAACGTTTAGAACCTGTTTCGTCAAAAAAAGCAGCAGCCTCATTTAAGAGACTGCTGGCTTTTACTGTTCCTCTGCTATTTCTGAGAGCTCGGCCCAGCGTGTCATCGCCTGGTCCAGCTTTTCATTGGTTTCTTTCTGGATGCTGGACCACTTTTCGATGGCCGCGAGGTCACTGCCGC
This sequence comes from Marinococcus sp. LNSP9103-4, assembly GCF_056034345.1. Taxonomy (NCBI): domain Bacteria; kingdom Bacillati; phylum Bacillota; class Bacilli; order Caryophanales; family Bacillaceae; genus Marinococcus; species Marinococcus sp. LNSP9103-4. The sequence continues at coordinate 49,402 of NZ_JBQLIA010000012.1, forward strand.
TCTGCTCCATCTGCTGCTCTGCTTCCGCCAGTTCATCTTCAAGGCGGGCAATACGCTCTTCGATCTGATCCCATTCCTGCTTTTCTTTATAGGACATTTTTTTCTTCTCCCCAACTGCGCTCCTGACAGCTGATGGCTCCGGCTTCTTCTCTTTACTTAGCGCCGGCCGGGAAGCATCCTTTTCTGAACTCATAAATTCTGAGTAATTTCCCTCGAATAAGGTAACCTGGGATGATTCATTAAAAACAAACAGCTTTTCAGCTACCCGGTCAAGAAAATAGCGGTCGTGGGAAACAGTGACGACTACGCCGGGGAACTGCTGCAGGTATTCTTCGAGTACGCTGAGTGTCTGCACGTCCAGATCATTTGTTGGCTCATCCATAAACAATACGTTCGGCTCGGTCATTAAAATACTGAGCAGGTACACCCTCTTTTTTTCTCCGCCGGACAACCGGGAAATATACGTCCACTGATCCTCCCGTTCGAATAGAAAGCGTTCAAGCATCTGTTCAGCCGAAATACTTTCACCGTTAACAGTATAAATAACTTCAGCAATATCACGAATATATTCGAGCACACGCTTTGATTCATCCAATTCTTCCTGCTGCTGCGAGTAGTAGCCAAGCTTTACAGTTGGGCCGTACACTACATTCCCCGCATCGGGGTCGATACGGTTGGCAAGAATGTTTAAAAGCGTCGTTTTCCCAGTTCCGTTTGGACCGACAATCCCTATTTTTTCTCCAGGGGTAAACATATAGTTAAACTGCGAAAACATATTCTTGTCTCCGTAGGACTTTTCCAGGTCCTCCGCCTCTATTACTTTCTTTCCAAGTCTCGTAGACCCTACCGGAACCTGCAGCTCTTCTTTTTTCGGCGGGCCCTCCTGCTGTTTCAAAGACTCCGCCCGCTCTTTCCGGGCTTTTTGTTTTGTGCCGCGAGCTTTCGGCTGCTTCTGAAGCCAGGCCAGCTCCCGCTTTAATGTGTTCTGCCGTTTTGCTTCGGCGTGCGCTTCATTTGCTTCGCGCTCGGCCCGCTTTTCCAGAAACAGTTCATAGTTGCCGTCATATTCATACAGACGGCCGCGTTCCAATTCAAAGATTTTATTCGTTACTCTGTTTAAGAAATAACGGTCGTGTGTGACTAATATTAAAGCTCCATTATAGTTGGATAAATATTTTTCAAGCCAGTTAATGGACTCGTCGTCGAGATGGTTCGTCGGTTCGTCAAGAATAAGAATGTCACAGTCCTGAATGAGAGCCCGGGCAATAGAAGCTCTTTTACGCTGGCCGCCGGAGAGTTCATTAATTTTCTGGTTATAGACCGTCAGCCCCAGTCTGTTTAACACCTGCTGGGCTACAGTACCTGCTTCCCATGCTCCGAGCTGGTCCATTTTCTGCTGGGCCTTCATCCACTGTTCCTGTGCAGCTTCACTTTCAGGCTCCTGCTCCAGACGGGCCTGAGCTTTTTCGTAATCTTTCACTGCTTTCATGATATCGGAAGAGCCTTCATACAAATAATCAATCAAATTTTCTTCCTCCGGCAGCTCAGGATCCTGTGGAAGGTATTCAATTCTCAGCTGTTTGGAGTGCTGAAGCTTTCCTTTTTCCGAAGAATCAATTTCAGAAATCACGCGGAGAAGCGAAGATTTCCCTGTGCCGTTAACGCCGATCAGTCCGATACGGTCTCCGGGCTCGATCGTAAATGAAATATGGTCAAACAGCACCTTGGTGCCGGTTGTCTGGTATAGATTTTCTGCTACAAGCAGACTCATGTTCTCACCGTTCCTTTCTCGTCCTTTCCTATCTTAGCATACTTGCTCGTGCTCCTGAAAAACACAGGGCTGTTTAAAGTCCAAAAAACAAAAAAGCACTTCCCATCAGGCTGGGAAAGTGCTCTTATACGAAAAATTAGATTTAGGAAAGATCCATTTTTTTCTTTTTGTTTCTTGGCGGACGGCTGTTTTTATTGGAGCCGTGGCCCTGCGGGCGCTTTTGCTTATATTTCGAGGAAGGCTTGCCCTGGCCTTTGGAACCCTTATTACGAAGCGGTGCTTCCGAAGTAAGTTTTACCGGCTCTTCTTTCAGCTCGCGTGAGTTCATTTTCAGCGCTGCTGCTACGATTTCTTTTGCCTCGTATTCGTTAAGCAGTTCTTCTGCTGTACGCTCCCAGTACTCATTATCATCGTCCTGCATTGATCCGACCAGTTTCTGTACAGCCTGTTGGGCACGCCCTTCAACTGCATCATTTCTCGTCGGCTTAGGCGCTTTTTTCAACTTAGCCTGTACGGTTTTTTCAATAAGACGCAGGTGCGTCATTTCTCTCGACGGTACGAAGCTGTAAGCTACGCCTTCGTTTCCTGCTCTTCCTGTACGTCCGATCCGGTGCACATAGCTTTCCGGGTCCTGTGGAAGATCAAAGTTGTAGACGTGTGTAACGCCGCTCACATCAATGCCGCGGGCAGCTACGTCTGTCGCGATCAACAGCTCAATCGTGCCTTTTTTAAATTTCTGAAGCACTTTGTCTCTTTGAGCCTGCTTCATGTCGCCATGAATGCCTTCTGCTGCATAACCGCGTCTTGATAAAGCTTCAGCGAGTTCATCCACGCGGCGCTTCGTACGTCCGAAGACAATCGCAAGCTCCGGCGGGGTATAATCGAGCATATTACAAAGAGTTTCGAACTTTTCCTGTTCGTTCACTTCAATATAATACTGATCGATTTTCGCCACTGTCATGCTTTTGTTTTTCACTTGAACCTGTTCAGGGTTAGTCATGAATTTATCTGCTACGCGCTTCAGCTTTGGAGGCATTGTAGCCGAGAATAAAAGCATCTGTCTAGGCTCTGGGATATCCTTTAGGATTTCTTCAATGTCATCCACAAATCCCATACTGAGCATTTCGTCAGCTTCATCAAGCACAACCGTATTCATTTTTCCGAGATCAATCGTTTTTCTGCGCACATGATCCATTAAACGGCCCGGTGTTGCTACAATAATTTGCGGTTTTCTTTTCAGCGCTTTGATCTGACGCTGAATATCCTGGCCGCCGTAAACGGCTACTGCTGTAACACGTTTGTGCTTTCCTAGGCGGTTTAATTCTTCGGATACCTGCACAGCAAGCTCTCTTGTAGGTGCAAGTACAATTCCCTGCGGAGCATTAGCTGTTTGATCGGCTGCTTCAAGAAGCGGGATGCCGAAAGCTGCAGTTTTTCCTGTACCAGTCTGTGCCTGGCCAATAATATCTGTTCCGTTCTTCGCTTTTGGAATAACTTCCGATTGTATGGGTGTTGCTTCTTCAAATCCCATCTCTTCAATAGCTTGAAGAATAGGTGATTCCAATCTTAGTTCTGAAAATAAAGTCAAGTATATATTCCCCTTTTATGCTTATTCGATCATTTCGTATGAACTAATTAATATTACCATATTCATGAAAAAAAATCTATCTAATTTTCATTTTTCACAGCAATTAACTATAAATTCACACTGGTTATTTAATTGTAATGAAAATGTAACATAAACTACATTGAACAGTTTATGTAAATGACGATATAATTAAATTACAAAATTTTCATTTAATTACGCGTATAATTATGTAAGGAGGACGGGCAAATGGCTGTGGGGAACAAATTTGCATATTTTGTTGACCGTTCCGGAAGACAAGTCACGGTGGGAACACTTAAAGATATCGAACAAATGGACTTAGGCCGTGGGCAGATTTATTATTGCGATTCTGAACAGGAGCTCCTCCAGGGCGTTAAAGAGTACTACCATAAAGAGTGTATCATCACCCTCCGTTCTCCAATGAATGATTTTAAAGAAAACCTTTCACGTTAATCTCTGCCCTGCTTTCTCTGAAAGCAGCGGTATACATATAAAGAGGGCCCGTTTTTTGCGGGCCCTCTTTACGTCTTTACTTAACTTCGGATTGAACTTTTACTTCAATGTTGTTTCGTGTAGCTTTGGAATAAGGGCAGTACTGGTGAGCAAGATCCACTAATTCGTCTGCTTCCTCTTTTGATACACCGCTAATTTCTACTGTAAGTTCAGCAGCCAACTGGAACATACCATCGGAGTCGTCCTTCTGCAGACTTACAGCTGCAGTTGTCTTAGAAGAAACATCTTTATTTTTCTTGCTTGCCTGAAGGTTCAGCATGCCGTCAAAGCAGGCAGCATAACCCGATGCAAAGAGCTGTTCCGGATTGGATCCTGATTTGGAAGAACCTGAGCCCGGCTGTTCCAGATTCACATCAATCATTCCATCTTCAGAACGGACATGTCCTTCACGGCCACCTTCTACAGTAGCTTTCGAAGTAAATATTGTTTCTGCCATACATAACTCCTCCATTCAACTTAATAACGATTGATTCCAATAGTACCTATACACTTTTAATCTATTTTTTAAACATCCAGCGTTCCAAAGTAATTTATACGATCACTTTTCACATAAGCTGAAGAAATAGTAAATACGGCAGTTGCCCATGGCAGGAAGCTGTTATAGAATCATTGAAGATTAAGTAAAAATAACTGTCAGAAGGCTTTCCATTTCGAATAACAAATCCACAATAAAGGAGTCGGCGAAATCATGAATCAGGACTTCCCATTAAAAACCCCTACTAATTCTTTACTGCTCACAGCAGTTGACCATACCCGTGTTGGAGTTATCATTACTGATCCAGCTATAGAAGACAACCCTATTATCTATACAAACAGTGGTTTCTGCAATTTAACCGGTTATTCCGCCGGAGAAATTCTTGGAAGCAACTGCCGTTTTCTTCAGGGGCCGGAAAGCGACATTCATACTATTGAGCGTATGAGACAAGCCCTGAAAACATACGAACCCATTTCCATCGAAATTATTAACTACCGGAAAGATGGCACTAAATTTTGGAACGAACTCCACATTGACCCCGTTTATGAACCGGAAGAGGATAAATATTACTTTATCGGAGTACAAAAAGATATTACGAAACAAAAGAATGCAGAAAAAGATGCTTCAGAGTATTTCAATGAAATTAACCTTCTTTCTACCCCCATCGTTCCAATCATTAACAGCGTTTACGCCATGCCACTAATCGGCAACGTTGACGAGCAGCGGCTGAAGATTATTTTTACCAATATTACTGACGTGATTCACAACTCCAAAGTAGAAACACTCATCGTCGACCTTTCCGGCCTTTCTACATTAAATGATGATATTATGAAAGGGATCTTCACTTTAAATGATCTTCTAAAATTGCTTGGCACTGAACTGATTGTCACCGGTATTTCACCAAGTCTTGCGGTACGATCCAAAGATATGGACTTCGATTTCTCCACTTTCCAGACCTTCGGCACAGTAAAGGATGCTATTCGTTTCAAACAGCGGAACAGCTGATATTAATATCATTAAAATTGATTCGCAAAATGTATTGCTATTGTTTGGAGCGCATGATACGATGAATGTACTATTTTGATCCGTTAGTCAGAACAAGGTTAGGGTTTTAGCTTCTGAACTTGGTACTATGCGGTTTGCAAGATAAGTAACATTTGTGCCATGAGGCACGCAGGAGGATTATTTTTATGGAACAAGGTACAGTTAAGTGGTTTAACGCAGAAAAAGGTTTTGGCTTCATCGAACGCGAAGGTGCAGACGATGTTTTCGTTCACTTCTCCGCTATCCAGGAAGAAGGCTTTAAAACCTTAGAAGAAGGACAAACGGTAGAATTCGAAATAGTAGAAGGCGACCGCGGCCCACAAGCTGCAAATGTCACTAAAAACTAATTAAACCATACAAAGCCGCTCTCTCTCGGGAGAATGGCTTTTTCTTTTCAAAAAAATTACCCATTCTTTAATATTTAAATATTAAAGTCTGTTGCTATAATTTGGGTGACATGATACAATGAAATTACTATTTTGATCCGTTAGTTTGAACAAGGTTAGGGTTTTAGCTTCTGAACTTGGAACTACGCGGTTTGCAAGATAAGTATTATTTGTGCCACAGGGCACGCAGGAGGATTATTTTTATGGAACAAGGTACAGTTAAGTGGTTTAACGCAGAAAAAGGTTTTGGCTTCATCGAACGCGAAGGTGCAGACGATGTTTTCGTTCACTTCTCCGCTATCCAGGAAGAAGGCTTTAAAACCTTAGAAGAAGGACAAACGGTAGAATTCGAAATAGTAGAAGGCGACCGTGGCCCACAAGCTGCGAACGTTACTAAAAACTAATTAAGCCATATATGAACCTCTCTCCTTTTTGGAGGGAGGTTTTTTCTTGTTGATTCCAACATGCGGATACATAAAAAGGAATACCCGAAAGCCGGGTATTCCTGCTGCATGGTGCTCTTTTTAAGCGTTAGCGGCGTCTAAACGTTTCAAGAAATGCATGTACAATCTCTACTGATTGAAAAGCAAAAATACTGAGTGCCGAAAGGGATAAGAGCCCCATTATGACAAAGCGCATATTCTGAACCAGATGCAAAGCCCACATGATTATCCCTCCTTTGATATATATCTATCATACTCCCCTGTCACATGTTTGCAACAATTTTATGTTATTTTCTAACATATCTTCTGCCTTACTGTGGTTCAATGAATCTCCATTGTTTTAATGGCTGGTTTTAATTAAAAGGAAACCATTTTTTCACTTTATTCTTCCAATACCTTACGGAAATATATTCAAACACATAGGTTAAAATTAAGCCATATAAAATGACCCCAAATAAACTCAGCACTACCATTGTCCCCTGACCGACTGCAGTAACCGGCTCAATGTTAGAGCGCCCAAACATAACTAGCGCCATAAGCACGCTCAAAGCAGAGGTCCACAATGAATCTGCAGGAGGTTCAATGCCCCAAACCCAGAGCACAAAACAAACGTACAATATTAAAATACCGCCCCAAACGTAATATTGCCGTTGGCGGCTTAAATAACGAATAAGCGGCATCGTATAAAATTTGGTGATCGTCTTGAGGCGGAAAAGGTGAATAATTCGTGCCAGGCGTGCGAATTGAAAAATCGCATCTGCCGGTATAATTGCTATTAATAAAAAAGGGTGGGATTTTACAAATTCCCATTTCTTTTCTGCACGAAAAAAACGGAAAGCATAATCAAGCGTAAATAACGCCCAGGTAGTCCAAATAATATAACCGGATACTTCTGTCTCGTACCAGATCGTCCCTACAGAGAGAATGGCAAGTATAACCATAATCGCCTCGTATAATCGCTGTCCGAACCCCTGGTCTTTTTTTTCGCTCATTATCGACGACTCACTTTCCTGCCCGTTATCTTCTCAGCTTTATTTAATCGTACTATTCTATGAAAAAAACAGCAAATTTTCTATTGCACAATTCGCTGTTACTGGTTATAATAGAATTTGTCTTGCGGATGTGGCGGAACTGGCAGACGCGCACGGTTCAGGTCCGTGTGAGCTTACGCTCTTGGAGGTTCGAATCCTCTCATCCGCACCATTTCTTATATAACGAACACACCAGGCTTTCCAGGCTGGTGTTTTTTTATGCTCTTTTTCACTTTATTTTAGCACGTCGCCCTCCTCAGAGCATCTTTTTGTTATTAGTGTAAGCAGTGGGCGAAGACGGGTATTGGAAATACAGCACTAATCAATAACTATATGTCAGGAGGATCAAGGTGAGCAGACAATTGGCAGAATGGCTTAAAGCCTCCAATTACAGTATTGTAATGACCGGTGCCGGAATGTCTACGGATAGTGGGCTCCCTGATTTCCGGTCTGCGTCAGGCCTTTGGAACAATTATGACCCAAAACAGCTTGCCACAGTTGAAGCACTCGAGCATCAAAACGAAGCATTCACAAAATTTTATCAATGGCGACTGCAGTCTCTGCTCGATGCATCACCTAATAAAGGGCATGAGATCTTAGCTCAATGGGAACAACAAGACCTCCTCCAGCACGTAATCACCCAAAACGTAGACGGCTTTCATCAAGCCGCCGGCCAGCAGCACGTTTCTGCTTTGCATGGCAGTCTGCGGGAAATTAATTGCCATATTTGCGGTCGGCAGGCATCGCAGGAGGATTTTTTAAACGGGTCTTCCCATTGCCCAAATTGTGGTGGCAAACTCAGACCGGGTATTGTCCTATTTGGTGAAATGCTTCCGGAGCAGGCTATCCAGCAGGCTCAGGAGGCAACCGCAGCCTGTGATTTATTTATCGTTCTCGGCTCAAGCCTGCAGGTAGCCCCTGCTTCCCTGTTTCCAATGGAAGCAAAAGAAAGCGGAGCCAGGCTTGTTATTGTAAACCAGGAAGAAACAGAACTCGATTCATGGGCGGATTTAACATTTCCCGGAGCTTCTATTCAAAACGTGCTCACCGACACAAACAGTCATTTATAGCTAAAAGGAGCTTCCAGAATCGACTGGAAGCTCCTTTTTACGAAACAGTATTCGTTTTCACTTCTAAATACTGTATTAATATATGCGCCAGTTTTTAGGCCGCCCGGGCATCTTGTGCTTCCGGATCAGGCTCTACTTTAAGCGGCACACCACTATCTCCCCCCCTTGCTTGCGACACGGATCTCTCATTATGTCGAACGCCTCCCCGTATTTCGGCTACATGGAAGCGCACGATACAAACACCCCTGTCTGTAAACCTTCCAATAAGCTGTCTATATGTTAAAATAGTAAATGATAATCATTTTCAATATAGGAGGCATTTCTTATGACTGATATAGCCAGCACTCCACTCGCCCAGACAATCCAATCCCGTCGAAGTATTAAGAAATTTACAGACCAGGCGGTAGATAAACAAACTATCCTTGAACTGCTTGAAATATCCAAATGGGCGCCCGATCATGGCGTGCGTGAGCCGTGGCGCTTTCTGCTGTTTCTTGGCAGCGGGACGGAAAAACTAGCAGAAGCTCTCGCCGATTATCAGGAGCACGAAGGCTCGAAAAAACCCGAAAAAGTACGGGCCCAAATTTCTGAGCTTCCCGGCGCCCTGCTTGTCGTTAATCAGGCCGAGCCAAAAGTGAAAAAATGGGAAGAAGATTTTGGCGCAGCCTCTACCCTTATCCAAAACTTTCAGCTGTTAAGCTGGGAACAAAATATCGGCATGATTTGGAAAACTGGTGATTATATCTATTCAGACCGCTTCAAGCAATCGCTCGGCATCGATCCGGATGAAACTATTGTCGGCATGCTGCAGCTCGGCTATTTTGAAAAAATACCAAAAGCCAAACCGAGAACGCCCATTGAAGAAAAGATTAATATTTTTGAGTAAAACATTCATTTTTCATCAAAAAACCTCCCTGAACGCAGGAAGGTTTTTTTCGTATTAACAGAACGTATCCTTTGGCTTTGGTACAGAAAGACCGAACAACGGCCGTAAAAACAGAGCCAGAAATGTGCCGGCTAAGGCAAATACTGCCCATACATAGCCATGTACACTAAAGGAAGCAATGCCGCCAAAGTAAGCACCAATGTTACACCCGAAAGCAAGCCTCGCTCCGTACCCCATCAAAAGACCGCCGATAATGGAAGCAGAAGCATTGCCCATCGTCACTTTTGTAAACTTAAACAGTCCACCTGCGGCTGAAGCAATAAATGCGCCTAAAATAACACCAAAATTCAGTACAGTAGTGGAATCAGCAAAAATTGTAGTCTGCAGCGCCTGCGCGCTTTCCCCGCTCCAGTAATCCCAGCTCGAAGCGTTGATACCTACAGCTTCGGCAGCTTTGGAGCCCCAAAGTGCAAACGCCGAAGTAATGCCCCACGGCTGGCCGCGCGTAAGCAGGGTTAAAGCGTTTAATACAGCAAGTACTACTGCTGCAATCATCATAGGCCATGAACCACGGAAAATCCGTTTCCAGCCGCTAGCCGTCGGCAACGTAGCCATTGCCGGAGGATTTTTCTTTTTATCGATAATTAATGTTACTGCGATGACAGCAGCGAAAATGAGTAAAGATACTATCCAGGCCCCTGTGTATCCGAGACCGGTCGACGTAGCCAGCGATATTGAGCCAAAGGAAGGCGTATCATCTGTCCAGAACGAAAGATGATATGCCCCAACGGTGGAGCCGACGATGAAAAAGAGCAGCGTAATAAACATGTTCGTCCGGCCGCCTCCTACTGCATACAGCGTTCCCGAAGCGCAGCCCCCTCCAAGCTGCATCCCAATACCGAACATAAACGAGCCAACGACTACGCTCACGCCGACAGGACTGACGTAGCCGGACACGTCACCGCCAAAAAAGGTGGAGCCAAGAGCAAGAATCGGTGCAAACAAGGTTACCGCTGCTGCAAGCATCACCATATGGGCCCGCAGCGCCTGGCCATTACCTACAGACATTAAGCGGCGAAACGCCGAGGTAAATCCAAATCTGGCGTGAAAAAGTGTATATCCCAGAAGAAGGCCGATCGTAAGCAGAAGCGGCTGTACGATTGACTGGGTTAATGCAAGATATAACGTTAAAATAGCAAATACGATTAACCCCCCGGTAACCAGCTTATTCTGCGGTGCTCCCAGTTTCTTGGAAGCTTTTTCGGCAGTCTCCTGCTGGGACACGGGCTGTACTGTTACTGCCATTATAATCCCCCATTCCTATCTTTTTAGTCAGTTTTACGTTCTTTATCTTAAATATTTTTTTAAAGATAGTCAAAGATGTTGCTTTTCTCAATAAAAGCTACTATTATTAATAAGTCGAAACTTAAAGGTACTTAAAAAACTTGATCGTTTTAAGGTGGTGAGAATAATGGATGAGAAGAAAATATACATTCAGCAAACCGCGATGCAGCTTTTTTCCAGCCAGGGCTTCTTTCACACTTCAGTACAGGATATTGCTGAAGCATGCCGAATGTCTAAAGCTTCAATTTATAAAATATTTCATTCCAAGGAAGATATTCTCGCCCAAATTGTAAGAGATAATTTAAACCACATTATTCACCGTGCCAATTACGCTCGCAATGAGGAGTCCAAGCAGCCAAGGGATCAGCTTATCGCTAAGCTGTCGAGAGAAATCGAAGGCCTCGTTGAGCACCGCGAATACGTCTGGATGCTTTATCAGTCTGCTTCCATTAACAAACAATCTGATAAAATTAAGGCCCTTTTAAAACAGGGGCAGCTCATTATGGTGAACTGGCATAAAGATACACTTCTTGAGACGTTTGGATCCGATATAGAGCCTTTCGTATGGGACCTTGCGATATGCATGCAGGGTATGAGCAAAGAAATGATCGCCTTTGCTGAAAAAGTTGACCGGTACCATTTTGATTTCGGACAGCTCGCTGAAGTATTAGTTACCAGTATTGAAAGTATTATCAAACACAAAACTTCCTCTACTTCTATGTTTTCGAGAGAAAATATGGAGCCATTTAACCTTCAGGGGCATTACGGAGAGATTGACCAGGTGGAGCTCTGGGACCGGACCATCCAGCAGGTACGGGCCTTTATCAATTACCGCTTCCCTTCCTATGAAAAAAAGCAGTGGGTCGAAGCAGTAGACCGTTTAAATCAGGAGTTCTACGAGTCTGAGCCTGAAATGATTGTTATGGAGTCCCTGTTTTGTTTTCTCGAGAAAAAGGAAGATCTACAAGTTAATATTAATATTCTGCGGGAGATTATTCAGTAACTTCAAGGCCCGGTATCGTTCATTTGTTTCGGTTTTCTTGCTATACCGGCTCTCAAAATCGCACAGTCAAGCTTCAAACCGTCAGCACAAAAAATCAGATGTTTGTTTTCTTTAAAACAAGTTTCTTGATTTTTCCTGTAGCTGGCGTTATTATATGCTGATGAAAACTAATAAGTACTTTAAAAACTAACTCGTTTTATAATAATTGATAATCGTGAAATGTATTACATCGAAGGAGGGCTTTTCATGCCTGAAGAAGCAGCTACACAAATACCTGCGAAAACAAGAAATTTAATCATCGCGGTATTTCTTACCGGAGCGTTTATCGCTATTTTAAACCAGACCCTGCTTGCTGTGGCCATTCCGAGCATTATGGCTGATTTGAACGTGAGCGCCAATACAGCCCAGTGGGTAACGACCGTTTTTATGCTCGTTAACGGGATTATGATTCCGATTACCGCCTTTCTTATTGAAAAATTCACCACACGGGGACTGTTTTTATTTGCTATGTGTTCCTTTGCACTTGGGACACTGTTTGCAGCCTTGTCTCCAACTTTTGGACTGCTCATGGCCGGCCGGGTTATTCAGGGCGTTGGCGCCGGTATAATGATTCCATTAATGCAGACGTCCATTATGACCATGTTTCCTATTTCCCAACGCGGTCAGGCCATGGGCCTCGCCGGACTAGCTATCGCTTTTGCTCCAGCATTTGGTCCTACCCTTTCCGGCTGGGTTGTGGATTCGTATTCCTGGAATACGTTATTTTACATTATTCTCCCGATCGCTATTGTAGACATTATTTTAGCTTACTTTTTGCTGAAAAATGTAACCGAGCTTAAACATCCAAAGCTCGACTTATTATCTATTATGCTGTCAACAGCCGGATTCGGAGGCTTATTGTATGGATTCAGCGCTGCCGGAAACAGCGGCTGGGGAAGCTCCACTGTATTAACTACCCTTGCCGTAGGCGCTGTTGCCCTGTTCCTGTTTATATGGAGACAGCTTCATGTGGAAAGACCAATACTCGAGTTCCGGGTCTTAAAAAATCCTATCTTTACGTTGACTGTCGTTGTTGCCATGGCCTGTTTTGTTTCTATGGTTGGCTCCCAGACCCTTATTCCGCTTTATGTTCAAAACGCACGTGGCTTTTCCGCCCTGGACTCCGGGCTGATGCTTTTACCGGGCGCTCTTTTAATGGGAATGATGAGCCCTATTACCGGAAGAATTTTCGACAAAGTCGGTGGAAGGGGTCTCGCGATTACCGGGCTTTCTCTGTTAACGGTCGGCACCATTCCTTATATGTTTTTAACAGAAAACTCCTCTATCGCCTTTTTAACAGCTATGTTTGCGCTCCGTATGTTAGGTGTCGCCATGGTTATGATGCCAATGACGACTGCCGGACTAAACCAGCTTCCTAATTCATTAATTGCTCACGGAACGGCGATGACGAATACGCTTCGTCAGGTAGCAGGCTCGATTGGCACAGCTGTTCTGATTACCGTCATGTCGCAGAGCGCTTCAGGAGCGGCACAGGCGGGAGAAGTGTCAAGTCAGACCGAAGCCTTGATCCACGGTATCAATGTGGCTTTCTTTGTAGCTTTAATCGCTGCTATTGTAGGTCTGGTGCTTTCATTCTTTCTTAAAAACACCAGACCGGATACAATGGAAAAACGCGATATACGCGGAAGCAAAAGCAGCACGAGGGAAAGCAAAGCGTAAGATCGTTATTTTCAGCAAAAGCACTCTCAGCCTTGCCTGGGGGTGCTTTTTACTTTATTAACCGTGAAAATATTCTGTGAAATACCTTGACACTTTAACGCAGAAAAAGATATAGTTTGGCTACATGAATACCTCTAACGAAAAGATTAGGAGGTCATTCGATAACTACTGGAAGGGAGTAAATAATTTAATGACGACATGGACCAGCAGCAACCTGGGCTACCCACGGTTAGGTGAAAAACGCGAATGGAAAAAAGCATTGGAATCCTACTGGAAAGGAAAGCTTGACGAGGGTTCTTTTCAACAACAAATCCGAGAACTCCGATTGGAATTCTTGAAAAAGCAAAAGAAACGCGGCGTAGACTCCATCCCTGTCGGCGATTTCTCTTTGTACGATCACGTGCTCGATACGTCCGTGATGTTTGGGCTTGTGCCAGAGCGCTTTGACGCTTCCGAAGGCTACTCCTCCCTATCTACATATTTCGCTGTAGCCCGGGGCACGAAGGCATCGCCGGCGAGCGAAATGACAAAATGGTTTAATACCAACTATCACTACATCGTGCCGGAGCTTCAAAACGCAAAGCCCCGACTGGTAGATAACTATCCACTAAAAGCCTATCAGGAAGCGGTAGCTGAATTAGGTATTGAAGGGCGTCCATACCTAATCGGCCCATATACTTTCCTGAAGCTTTCCAAAGGCTACGAAGAGCATCAGTTTGAACAGCTGTTCAACGATCTTCTGCCATTGTATCAAAAGGTGCTCCAACAGCTGCAGGATGCAGGAGCAAAAAGTGTTCAAATTGATGAACCGGCTTTTGTACAGTCCTTTCCGGAAACAGATATTCCGTTAATCCGGAAGGCGTATGAATTATTCAACCGCGACGTACCTGAACTGGATCTGTTTGTGCAAACGTATTTCGACAGCGTTTCTCATTATAAAGACATTATCTCTCTTCCAATTGCAGGGCTCGGTCTTGACTTTGTTCATGGCAGGGATGGCAACTGGGCGAATGTGCAAAACCACGGCTTCCCTTCAGACAAAATACTGGGTGCGGGTGTTATTGACGGACGCAACATCTGGAAAGCAGACGTTGATGCCACTGTCGCTTTTGCCAAAAATATTCAGGCAGAAACAGGTAGTGAAAATATTGAAATTCAGCCGTCCTGCAGCCTTCTGCATACACCGGTTACAACCAAACACGAAACGCAGCTTGATCCGCTTTTGCTTGATGCACTTTCTTTTGCTGACCAAAAGCTTGAAGAAATCGACCTCATAACACGCACACTAAATGGAGAGGACACGAAGGCAGAGCTCGAGCAAAACTCTGCCCAGCTTGATCGTGTTAAAAACGCTCCGTGGCGAGAGGAAGCGGCCGGTAACGCTGCAGCAGACATTCCTTCCTCCCGCCCGCTTTCGTTCGAGAAAAGAAGTCCACTTCAGCAGGAAAAGTTTCAGCTGCCAAAGCTTCCGACCACGACAATCGGAAGCTTCCCGCAGACACGTGAAGTCCGCGTGGAACGCCGGCGGGTGAGGAAAGGTGAAATTTCCGCAGAAGAATATGAAACGTACATTCAAAATAAAATGCAGGAATGGGTCGATATCCAGGAAGAAATCGGACTCGATGTTCTCGTGCACGGAGAGTTTGAACGCACCGATATGGTAGAATTCTTCGGAGAAAAACTGGGCGGATTTGCATTCACTTCCAACGGCTGGGTGCAGTCCTACGGTTCCCGCTGCGTCAAACCACCGGTTATTTACGGAAATGTGGAGTTCAAAGAGCCGATGACCGTAAAGGAAACCAAATATGCACAGACGCTAACCGAAAAACCGATGAAAGGAATGCTTACCGGTCCGGTAACAATTTTGAACTGGAGCTTTGAACGTAATGACATTCCGAAAAAAGAAGTAGCCTTCCAGATCGCCCGGGCACTTAACGATGAAGTGCTTGCGCTCGAAAACGAAGGTATTGAGATGATCCAGGTGGACGAGCCCGCCATTCGTGAAGGCCTGCCTCTAAAGAGAGCAGAATGGGATGAATACCTGGAATGGACCGTCCACGCCTTCCGCCTTTCCACTTCTTCTGTTAAAGATACTACCCAGATTCACACGCACATGTGCTACAGTGAATTTCAGGATATGATTGAATCGATTCGCGCGCTGGACGCCGACGTTATTTCAATTGAGACCTCCCGAAGCCACGGGGAGCTTATTGAAACGTTTGAAACAGCTGTTTATGACAAAGGCATCGGCCTTGGCGTCTATGATATTCACAGCCCGCGTGTCCCAGATGTTCAAGAAATGACTCAAATGATCGACCGGGCCCTGCGCGTGCTTCCGAGCAACCTGTTCTGGGTTAACCCAGACTGCGGACTCAAAACACGTGACGTGCCGGAAACGATTGAAGCCCTTAAAAATATGGTCCGGGCTGCGGAAGAAGCCAGAAAAAACTTAGAGCAGCACGCATAATTAACACTACGAAATAAGGCCCGGCCTTCCGGGCCTTATTTTCGTACGGAAAGGATATCTCATTTATGACTGTTACTACTGCATTTTTAAATAAACGATCCGATTACAAAAAAGCATATGAAGTTATCAAATCCCTGCGCCCTTCTCTCAGCTGGGAAGCCTTCAACGATTACCTCTCCCGTCACCCCTCCTACCAGCTGATTGCTTTAAAAGAAGAAGGGGTGGTTGTCTCAGTAGCCGGAATTGAGCTTTTGGAAAGCCTCGCCTGGGGTAAACACGCATGGGTTCATGAGCTTGTGACTTCAGAGAGTGCGAGATCCAAAGGTCATGGCGAAACTCTGCTCCGTGCCGTTCATCAGCATGCAGAAAAACACGGATACACAGAAGTGATTCTAGCCTCCGGCCTGCAGCGCACTGACGCCCATCGTTTTTATGAACGGCTTGATTATCAAGCATCGAGCTACGTTTTCCGTCACACTTTATAGCGCAAAAGAGAAACTCTGCCCCGTAAAAGGCAAAGTTTCTTTTTATCGCTGCTGCTTTTGTTTTTTCTTTGGATTCTTTTCTTCCGAATTGAAGCTGATCAATGCTGGTATTAACAACGGCAGTACAATCAGTCCAAAAAGCAGAAGTCCGGTAATGACGACCGTAGCTACTTCCAGAAGCGTAAGCACTCCTGACGGAAGCATTGCTGCAAACGTTCCTGACAAAATGATCGCTGCTGTAATAATTACCGTCCCCATTTTAATCATCGCCGTCTGCATGCCTGTACGCACGCCGGCTTTTGCTTCTTCATTATACCTGCTTAACAGGAAGATGGAATAATCCACCCCGAGTGCTACAAGCATAACAAATCCGAAGAATGGTACCGGCCAGGCGATACCCGGATATCCAAGCCCGTTTACAAAAATCAATTCTGTCACAGCCATTGCTGTAAAATACGCGAGTACAAGCCCGCCGATAATGTACAGCGGCTGGATAATATTACGGAGCAGAATAATCAGTATCGCAAAAATGCCGATAAGAACGATTAATACGGTCCGGTCAAAATCACTGGAGCTGACCGACTGCAGATCGCTGTTCACGCTCGGTACGCCTCCGTATTCGATCGTCGTGTCTTCAAGCGGCGTGCCCTGCGTGTTCATTTCTACAACCTCTTTAACTTCTTCTGCACTTTGGATTGCTTTTTTGGAATAAGGGTCTGCGTTCAATCCAACTTCAATGGTCATGCCATTTTCATTGTCGAATACATAATTGGATGCGCCGTCCTGGAAATCTTCATTCTCAATGGTATCCTCAGGAAGGTAGACGCCGGTGCCTTCAACATAATTTGCTTCAGACACGTCTCCGGTAAAGGTTTCCGCGCTTTCGAGGCCGTCACTGATTTCAGTCAGCCCATCGCGGGAATCGGCCACTCCGTTTTCAAGTTCACCGAGCGTTTCAGAGAGCTGTGCCAGCTCTTCTGTCTGCTGATCAAGCTCCTGCTGCCCTTCTTCGAGACCGCTTTGAATTTCTGTAATCTGCTGACTGATCCCGGTCAGCTGTTCCGAAGCTGCTGCTGCTTCCTGCGGGGAAGAAGCATTTGCCAGCTGAGAGCTTACCTGCTCGAGCGCCGTGTTAACCTCTCCGAGACCGTCAGCGGCTTCCTGCAGAGAGGAGTTTTCCGTGTCACTGTTTCCAAGCTGATCCTGAATGGAGCCCAGACCATCTTCGACCTCCTGCAGTCCGCTTTCGGTTTCTTCAATCCCGTCACGGGCATCACTAATACCCGTGCTTACATCTTCGAGCTGATTGTTTATATAAAAATCGTCAATAACGTCTCCGGCAGGCCGCGTAGCGCTGCGTACCGCCTCTACTTCATCTAAATTGGCAACAGAGCGGCTCAAGTCCTCTACATGCGCCAGTGTACCCGGCTCCATAACCGATTCATCTGATTCAATGACAATCTGCATTGGAAGTGCCTGCCCGGAGCCGAGACCTTCCTCAATTAGGTTAAGACCGGTAACTTCTTCCGTGTCCTGGTCTATTTCATCAATCGTATCGTAAGACCGCGAGTTATCGAATGTTAATAATAGCGGTACTGTGACGACAGCGACCAGGAGAATGGCAAGCAGCGGACGGAATACCGAAACACGGCTCAGCCATTTCCATATTTTACTGTCAGCATGGCCGTTATGAAGCTTCGATGGCCAAAACAAAGCCCTTTTTAATGTCAGCATAAAGAACGGCAGAATCGTCCAAAGAATGCCCGTTAATACGACAATGCCGACCGCCACCCCGACGCCGGACTGAAAGACGGAGAAGTTGGCGAAGCCTATCGCCGTAAAGCCGACAAGCACGGCGAGGGCACTGTAAACCATCGTTTTACCGGCTGTTTTGTACGTCCGTATGATCGCTTTTTTGTAATCAAGGCCTGCAGCCAGCTCCTCACGGTATCTGCTCAAAAGAAGTATACAGTAATCTGTACCGATCCCAAACAGCACTGCGACAAGGAAAATCTGAGTATAGTTTGACACCGGAAAATTAAACCAGTCTACTAAATAAGCGATAATCGACTGGCTGATCAGATACGTAAGGCCGACCGCCACAAGCGGCACGAAGGGAGTAATAACCGCACGGAAAACGACAAACAACAGTGCAAGAATTAACACTACGGTAATCACTTCCGTACGTTCCAGTCCTTCCTGGCTCGCTTCATTTACCTGCTGGTTTAAAAGCGATTCTCCAGTGACATACATTTCCAGGTCCGAAGCTTCGTTGAGATCCCGAATCTCTTCAGCGGCATTAACCGCCGTATCATTGTCTCCTTCTATGGAGACCGGAATGACGACGACATTTTCGTCAGAGGCAACAAGCTGTTCCTCTGTTTCTTCACTCTCAAATGGATTTGTAATCCCGGAAATCCCTTCAATGTTTTCATCTTCGATGGAAGTAATCAGCGATTGAATATTGTCCTGTTCCTCTTCATCCACCTGATCTTCTGTTTGAATTACCGCGCTGATGGTGTTACCGCCCTCACCGTTGTCATCGAGTATTTCCTGAGCCTGGGAGGACGTTTCTTCCTCCGGTATTTGCAGCGTCTCTTTGTCGGCTGCCAAATTGGATAGACTAGGAGAGACAACCGTAAGCACTACGGTAAAAATAAGTATTAATGAAGCTATCCACCAGCGAAACTGTAGTATTGTTTTCATCTTTGCTGTCCACCTTTTTGTAGTATGCTCCGTATTTTATGAAAAGTCTGGATAAACTGCTCCACTTCCTCTTCGTTTATGTCTTGAAGCAGATCGGACACATATTCATTTACAAGACGCGTATGCCGCTCATGAGATTTTTTTCCTTCATCAGTAATTTCTACGTACTTCACCCGCTGGTCCTCACTGCTGGGTACAAATTTCACATAGCCGTTGTTTTCCATTTTTTTCAGACGGTTGGACAATGCGCTCTTTCCGACAAGCATTCTGTTTTGTATTTCTGTCGACGTCATCGCTCCGTATTTCATTAAAAAATCAAGCAGTTCCACCTGCTCCGGAGAAATTTGATTTAATAAATTATCAGGTATTTCATTAGTTATACGATTTCTACCGAGAATCATTACCTCGGCAAACAGCTCCACCGCTTCTTCCATTTTTTGATCCTTCATTAGTACACCCCCTGAACTATATAGTAGTTTACCCCCTGAACTTTTATTCGTCAAGTATTAAAGGCTGGAAAGTTGAAAGGTCCTGGGAGAATTTCAATAATTCCTCCAGGACTCAGCTTCTAAATATTTTATTTGTTATCTTCTTCCTCTACCATACTCTCAGACTTATCTTCGCTTTCCGACTCCTGCTCTGGCCAACTTTCTGCTGGATTGCTCTCTTCATTCATTTCCGGTTTTTGTAACCTCTCCTCCGGTTCGGGATTTTTTTCGACTGGCTGAGAGGAGGGAGCGAACGGGGTGGTGGACTCTTTGTGCGTATCTGCCCCGGCATAGCTTTCAAGGAGTTCTTTAACATCAATGCCAGTAGCTTCTTTTAATGTATCCTGAAGCATAGCCATATTATTGGTGATGCTTCCAGCGAATCCTGTCACACCACTTTCACCCTTGCCTCCTCCCGTATCAATCACTTTTACGCTGTCAATATTATTTAAAGGAGCCGATACTTCTCTTGCGAAGGCTGGCAGCATATTAATAATCATTTCAAGCTTGGCTGCATCCCCGTATTTTGCCATTGCAACCGCCATTTGCTCTTTCGCATTTGCTTCAGCAAGGCCCCGGTTCCGGATGACTTCTGCTTCTGCTTCCCCGCGGCGTCTTTCTGATTCTGCATGAGATTCCGCTTCAGCGATCACGCGATACTTTTCCGCATCGGCCCGCTGGTTCGAAGCATAACGCTCAGCATCCGCTTTGCGTTCTACATCTGCTTCGTACTGATTTTCTTTACGCTTGATTTCAATTTCATCCAGCTCTGCCTGCCGCTTTAATTCAGTAGCGCGGATATCCATCTCCTGATCTTTTAACTGGCGGTCGGCTTTGCTTTTTTCCAATTCGTACGCCTGATCTGCCTTTGCTGTAGCAGCTTCATTTTCGCGTTTATACTCTGCTTCTTTAATCTGGTTATCTTTTTTGGCGGAAGCAATTTCAGTACGGCGCTGGAGTTCAGATTCTTCTGCTTCTTTATCCATTTGAGCCTGGTGAATACGCGTTTCTCTTTCTGAAGTGGATTCTGCAATGTCTGCATTTTTCTTCGCTTCAGCTATTCTTGGACGGCCCAGGGCCTCGAGATAACCATTGTCATCACGAATATCTTTTAATGCAAAGGACGTGATTTCAAATCCCATTCTGCTTAAATCTTTATCCGCCACCTCCTGCAGCTTACGGTTAAACGCTTCACGGTCCTGATAAATTTCTTCCACCGTTAACGATGAAAGAGCAGAACGGAGGTGGCCTTCGAGCACCTCCACAATTTCTCCGTCTCTTTCCTCCCGGGTTTTACCAAGAAACTGCTCCGCGAAATTGGCAATCTGACTGAGCCCGCTTCCTATTCTAACCATAGCAACCGCGTCAGCCACGACTGGCACGCCCTGAGAGGTATAAACCGCCGGGGTCTTTACCATGAGCTGTGAAGTCGTCATATCTACGCGTTCTGCTACCTGAACAAGCGGTTTAATAAATACCCCGCCGCCGCGGACTACCTTCAGCCGTCTCCCATTCTCTTCGTCAGTAAAAACATTCTCTCCACCTCCGAGCTGTTTGCCGGTAATAATCATCGCTTCGTTTGATTTGGCTGCTTTATAGCTTCGTTTAAACCATATGTAACCAATAATTAAAGCAATAAAAATTACTGCGCCCAGCCCTATGAACAGGCCTCCTCCAATAAGTGCTTCCATGTTATTCCTCCTTAAATTATAATTTTGCACTCTAATATACCGAATAGTGTCACCAGCGCGTTTCAAATAACAGGAAATTCATATTTTTAGCTCACGAAAAAACGCCCGGAGCCGGACGTTTCAGTCGTTCATATGTTCAATACCTTTGGAAAGGACCTTTTCTACATTCGTTAAATGAGCGCTCATTGCTTCTGCAGCTGCTTCTGGATCCTGCTCGTTTATCGCGGTATAAATCCGCTGGTGTTCGTCAAGGAGTCGCCGGAAGGAACGTTTTTCCGAAAAGAGCCATGCTTTTCTCGTTTCATACATCGTTTTCTGCATCGTGTCGGAGAGGCGGCCCATCATCTGTTTTAATAACGTATTTCCGGAAGCTTCGACGATCGCAAGGTGGAAACGGACATCTGCCTGTTCCCCGAGATCATCGGTCCCGCCTGCTGCCTGCGTCATTTGCTCCAGAGCAGTACGCATCTGCACGAGATCCTCCTCCGACCGCCGGACTGCCGCAAGCTCGGAAGCTCCCTTTTCAAGCACATGCCGGACTTCGAACAGCTCCTTCATCTCCTGTTTCGAGATGAGAGTGCGGCTGTTCATCATTTCTGTGATAGTGGAAAAGTCATACTGATTTACAAATGTTCCTTCACCCTGTCTTATGGTTACAATTCCCACAGCACGCAGAGCGCTTAATGCTTCCCGGACGGCCGAACGGCTGACGTCAAATTTTTCCGAGAGAGCGACGACAGAGTCCAGCTTCTCTCCAGGTTTTACTTCGCCACGCTTGATCATGTCCTCGATTTTTTCCCGGATTACTTCGGCTATTTTTTTCGTTTCAATACGATCCATGGTCATCGCCGCTCTTCCTTCCGTTCACTATTTACCGCTATTGTACCACCCATAGAGTGCACATACTACGTTTTGCATCTATTATAGATAAGGTCATCACATGAGTGGACTTTGCTTAATTTTATATATTCATTACTATGTGAAAAAAGTTTTGTTTTTTCCACGTAGACGATTGTCATTTTGGAAGGAACAGGTTAGAATTTATAACAATGGTTTTCTCTAGTACTTTGCAGCAAAGGTGGAACGTTTTATGTTATCTTTCTTTATCGCTATTATCCTGTTAATTGCCGGCTACATCGTTTACGGATCCTTTGTGGAGAAAACGTTCGGCATCAATGACCGCAACAAAACGCCTGCTTACCGTAACGAGGGGCATATCGACTACTCTCCTCTCAGCTGGTGGCGCGGCAGCCTTATCCAGCTGTTGAATATTGCTGGTCTCGGGCCAATTTTCGGGGCGCTGCTCGGAGCACTGTACGGGCCTATCGTATTTTTCTGGATCGTACTCGGCACCATTTTCGCCGGCGCCGTACACGACTATTTTTCCGGGATGCTTTCTCTCCGTCATAATGGTGCCCAGTTTCCGGGACTTGTAGGCAAATATCTCGGGCGTCCGATGCAGAGCTTCATCAATATCGTCAGCATTTGTTTGATGATCCTTGTAGCCGCCGCCTTTATCGCGGGACCGGCTGAATTGATTGCAAGCCTCACACCGCTAAGCTTTCTTACCGCCATTTTTGCTATTTTTGCATATTTTTTACTGGCTGCCCTGCTTCCGATTCAACGGGTCATTGGAAAGATATATCCTCTTTTCGGCGCAGTGCTTATTTTTATGGCGGTCAGTATTGCCGGTGCGCTGGTATTTTCAGATGTAACGATTCCAAACGTTACGCTTGCCAATCTTCACCCCGATGAACTCCCGGTATGGCCGATGGTGATGGTAACAATTTCGTGCGGGGCTATTTCCGGTTTTCACAGCACCCAAAGCCCAATTATCGCCCGCACACTGAAAAAAGAATCAGAAGGACGCAGGGTGTTTTACGGGGCCATGATTGCCGAAGGTATCATCACCCTTATATGGGCAGCAGCCGGCATGGCCTTCTTTGGAGGCACCGGCGGGCTTCAGGCAGCCATAGCGGCCGGAGGCCCTGCAGGCGCTGTCAACGAAATTTCTACGAGCCTTCTTGGTACACTGGGCGGGGTACTTGCTGTTCTTGGCGTTATTTTGCTTCCTATTACGACAGGCGACACTGCTCTTCGTTCTTCAAGAATGATGCTTGCAGAGCTAGTGGCAAACGCTGTTTCCCTAAAAGGAAAGCCGCTTTTAATTCTCACCGTTATTCCAGTTGTTATCCCAGCCCTGTTTTTATCTATGATCGATTACTCATTCTTGTGGAGATATGTAGGATGGACCAATCAGCTCGTCGCTACCGTGATGCTATGGACCGGCTGCATGTACCTGCTTTACGCTGGCAAAAACCATTTCATTTGCGGCGTACCGGCGATGTTTATGACAGCCGTCGTCTGTTCCTACATTTTTTACGCGCCGGAGGGACTCGGTCTTCCGTACGGCCTTTCTATGACGATCGGGGCCATACTGACAGTGTTCGTGCTTGCATGGTACATCTGGAAAGTGATCTCCGTTAAAAGGCAGGCCGCATACGACCAGGTCGAAAAATCTATATAAATGCTTTTGGCTGCCTGCTATTGCGGGCAGTCTTTTTCACTGAAGGAGAGGCTGATGAAAACGCCGCACGTTCATGCTAAACTGAATACAGACGTGAAATTTTTATAAAGAAGGCGGCTTACCATGCACTACTGGAGAAAAATTAAGCGGCGACTGATCGGCGGCAGACTGATCAAGACCGGTATAGCCGTTCTGCTCACTGCCTATATATGTGGCATTTTCGATCTCCCGCAGGCTTTTGCCGTTATTACAGCCATTGTAACCCTTGAACCGACAGCTGCTGCTTCTATACGTAAAGGCGCCCAGCGGCTTCCTGCCACCGTCATTGGGGCAGCTCTGGCAATGATTACCGTTTATTTATTCGGACCAACCCCGGTAACGTATATGATTGCTTCTGTGCTGACACTTTATTTCTGTAATATGCTGCGGCTTCGGGACGGGATGCTCGTCGCAACGATTACCGCAGTAGCAATGATCCCCACAGCGAGCGATCATTATTTTTTAACTTTTGTAGAACGTGTCGGCACAACGTTTATCGGCCTTGCGATTTCTACAGTAATTAATTTAACGATTCTGCCTCCAAAATTTTCTTCTTTGCTCGCAGAGCAGAATCGTAAAATGTTCGTGGAGACCGCTGAAATTTTTGAGATGCGGCTCGAGGAAGTAATGAACGGCCGGTCTCCTTCTGCACAGGTAATGGAAAAATACCATCAGCTGGAAAGTGACCTGGAGCGGGCAATCCAGCTTTCTTATTACCAGCAGGAAGAATGGAAATATCATAAGAAAAAGGATACAGAGGCAAGAAGGTTCACACGGGAGCAGCGCCAGCTCCATTTTTTAGAGCGCATAAGCTATCATATTAATCGTTTATTTAATTTCGAAACAGATGACGGCACGTTTACGAAAGAAGAAGTCCAACTGATTGGCGACATTATTCCGGCGATGTCACAAACGATTCATCACTTCGGGGAACGCATATCTGATGAACAGTTCCGGCTCATTGAACGTCTGGACCGGTGCTTTTGGAAAAAACGCCAGCACGCATCACGGCCGAACATAAAAAAATATCACCATCATTTTTCTACCGACGTTATTATTATCTTCGCCCTCCTATCTATTCATGATGTCCTCGAAGAGCTTGAAGAACTTCATTTTCCCGAACAGTCCGAGCAACAGCAAGCGCCCCGGCCTTCTTAAGGCACGGGGCGCTTCATTTATCATTGTTTCTTTTCAGGATTTACTGAAGGAGGATAAAAATTTCACTCTGTCCCCCATTGGAGGCGTCTGTTCATCAACAAGCTGGATTTCCAGCACAGCCGGGCAATTATCTGAACAGAGACTTTCGTAAAGCCCGGGAGTAATATCATCCATGGAACGGACCGTAGCGTATTTTACTCCCATCTGTTCGGCGATAGCTGCAACCGGCACCATCGATTGTTCAAAACGGTCGTGCATTCTTCCATATTGAAGCCGGTGTCCGTGATACACCATCCCGAGCCTTGCATTATTCATAACGATAAAAAGAATAGGCAGCTGATATTCTTTAGCCGTCAGCACCTCCATGCCATGCATAAAAAAGCATCCATCTCCCGTAATACTTGTAACAGGACGATGTGGTTCGGCAAGCTTTGCTCCAAGCGCATTGGAAATTCCCGAACCCATGGCACCAAAATGAACGTTGATGTCATACGTATCCGGTTTTTTTACTTCCATGTAGTGAATCACATAGCTCATAAACTCTCCAATATCCACTGTAAAAAGCGTATCCTCTGGCATATGGGAGTGGAGCTGCTGAAGCACGTTCTGGGTTTCATATTTTTCGTTTACTGATTTTTTCTGAACGCCTGTCCGCTGACGCCCGGCTTTCCCTGCTTCCGGAAGGCGAAGACGCCTGTTAATTTCCCCAATCGTCGTGCGCACATCTCCGAGCAGGGAAATATCCACCTTATATTTGCGGTCGAATACCGTTGGATCGTGGTCGAGCTGGATCACAAAGCGCTCAGCAGCCAAAGCCGGATTCCAGTTGTTCGTAGCCGTTTCTCCGAGACTGGAGCCGATAACGAATATAATGGAATTATCGCTGTCTTCCATTACCTCCGTAGCTGTTTCATGTCCGGCAAACCCGTAAACACCATATGCGTTCGGATGATTGGATGGTACAAGCCCTTTAGCCTGCGGCGTAGTAACGACCGGCCAGTCCAGGTAATCCACGAGATTCATAACATCAGGCAGGGCATCCTTTGCTCCCTGGCCAAGGAAAATGATTCCCTGACGGTTACTGGAAAGTACCCGGGTGGTTTCCGATACATTGCTTTCCACCGGAGACAGCCGGCGCTTCTCCGGGTATTCGAGCAGTTCAGTGCTCCCTTCGAGCATGGATAATTGAATATTGATCGGGATCGCTACGTGCACTGGCCCTGGTATGCCGGCGAATGCTTTACATACCGCTTCTTTAAACACTTCACGCACTTCGTGAATACTTTCCACCCGCCGGCTGTATTTGGTCACCGGAGTAAACATCGGGACAACATCGAGCTCCTGTGAAGCGTTCAAGCCAACGGTCGATGTCGGTACAGAGCCGGTAATAAAAAGTACGGGAGTCTGCTCTCTCATTGCATTTGCTGCCCCGGAGAGAAGATTCGTCGCCCCTGGCCCGCTGCTTGCTATACACACCCCAAGCTTTTCCGAACGCTTCGCGTAGGCGGAAGCCATATATCCGGCCGCCCCTTCATGCTTTGTAATAACCGGCGTAATATCGTCATGCTCATACATTTTATCAAAAAGAGCGTTCACCGATCCCGCCGGAATACCAAATACATAGTCCAGTCCATCCTGCCGCAAATAATCAATTATCCACTGAGCTGCTTTCATTCTGTTTTATCCCCCCACTAATTTTTACTATTTATTACAAAATTCAGGAATTTTACTTGCCTGTATTGGTTTACTATACAGGAAACCTTGAACTAAATCACATTTATTTGCCTGCAAAAATTTCTGTTGTTCAAGCGTTTCCACCCCTTCGGCGATCACGTGAAGGTTCAGACTGTGAGCAAGAGCAATAATTGTAGTTGTAATAGGGGCGGAGCTGTTTTCTGTTTCAATATCATCAATGAATACTTTATCAATTTTCAGTGTATCAATCGGAAATTCTCTGAGATACTGCAGCGAACAGTAGCCCGTGCCAAAATCATCAATTGAAATACGGACACCAATGTTTTTCAGCCTTTTCATGGTTGTGACCGTCTCTTCAGTATTCAACAGCAGTGTGTTTTCCGTAATCTCAATTTCTAAAAATTCGGGTGCAAGTCCCGTTCTGGCTAGTACTTCTTTTACGTTATCCACCAGGCATTCCCTTTGAAACTGCTGCGCGGAAATGTTTACCGCTACACGCAGACTGCAAAGCCCCTGCTCCTGCCAGCTTTTCGCCTGAGAGCAGGCCTCTTCCAAAATCCATTCACCGATCGACGTGATTAAACCGGTATCTTCAGCCATAGGAATAAATTCTGAAGGAGATATTTTTCCGTGAATCGGGTGGTTCCAACGTACAAGTGCTTCCACTCCTGTAGCCAGGTTTTTACTCAAACTCACCTGCGGCTGGTAAAACAGTTCAAGTTCATTGTTTTCGAGCGCCCGGTATAAATCATTTTCAAGTCGGATTTTTTTCATGTCCGGCCCCATCTGCTCGGACGAAAACGCCCGGTACGTATTGCCGTTCATTTCTTTCGCTTTATGCATAGCCGAGTTGGCATTCTGGATCAAGTCGTCTGCCAGGTGGCCGTCCAGCGGGAAGAAGCTGATACCGATACTTGGTTTTACATACACTTCTTCCCCTTCAAGATAAAACGGGTTGCGGAATACGCGCAGAATCTGTTCTGCGGTCGTTGTAGCCTGCGCCATATTATCAAGCCGCGGAAGGATTAAAATAAATTCATCTCCTCCCTGGCGGGCCACTGTCGCTGCACCGCTCACCATTTCCTGCAGGCGGTAAGCAACTTCCGTTAGTAATTCGTCTCCTCCGGCATGGCCGAAGCGGTCATTGATTTGTTTAAAACGGTCCAGGTCGAGAAATAATACAGCCATTTCCTGATCATGCTCTTTGGCTTCCCGGAGTGTCTGACTCAGACGGTCATGGACAAGCATCCGGTTCGGAAGGCCGGTGGTTCCATCATAGTAAGCGTAGTATTCAATACGCTGCTCCATTTCTTTCCGGACTGTAACGTCTCTGACTGTTAATACATATCCCACTACTATACCTTCTTCAATCTGGCTCGAGAGAGTATATTCAAGCGTTACGAGTCCTTTTTCAGGATGGCTCATATACGCTTCCCCGCTCACTGGCTGCATGGAATCAGACGCCAGGTAAGAGGCAAAAATATCGGAAAGAGCGCCTTCCTCATTTTCTATATGCTCAAGAATTTCATCGTAGGACTGGATGCTGTGAAATAGCTGGGTGTCCGTTTCAAGCATATGTTCAGCTGCTTCATTGGAAAACATAACGGTGCCTTCCAGCGAAAAGCCGATAATACCTTCATCCACCGTATTCATGATCAGCTCTTTTTCCGTATTGATTTTGCGCATCTCCAAAATCAGCCGCTGGAGCTCTTCGTTTTTGCTTTGTATTTCTTCGGTCCTGCGCGCAATGATGCTTTCCTGGCTTTCAAGATTGTATAAATGGATCAGTACAGGCGCAGTAGCATTAACGATGGATTCCACCCGGCGCTGCTGAGCTTTTGTATACCCGGCCGGCTGTTCGCCGAGATGGGCGACTACAATTACGCCGAGAACGCGGCCAACAGAAATCATCGGCACCATGAAAATACTCTTAATATTAAACACATCACAAATTTCCTGAAATATTCTGTTTTCTCGTGCAACATCCTCAACAAACAACGGCTGCTTTGTTTGAACGACCTGCTGAAACAGCTTGTCGTTTGTCTGGTCCATCTGCATCCGCTCATGAATGCTTAACCACTCACTCTGTTCAAAATCGCTTTTGCGGCTGAGCTTTGAAGGCATGACTGTTTCTTTGGAAACAGGATCAATAATATGAAGACTCACATTATGATTGTTTAGTTCGTCGCCGATATGACTAAAGCAGACATCAATCGCCGAATCGGACGTCTGTGAATGGGCAAGCTGCTCCATCACCTCGATAAGGGTCTGCTTTTCATGCAAAAGCTCCTCAATGTTATGCATCGCCTGGCTGTTTCGAATAGCAACAGCAGCCATGTGGACATAGGCTTCCACTGTTTCAATTTCAGATTCTGTTAAATTCATCGGTACCCCGTAGTCAAACAAATATACGAGTCCGAATAATTCGTCCCCGTGGGAAATTGGAACTGTAAGCACCGATCGGATCTGAAAGAAATCAATTGTTCTGGCATCGGGCCTGTCGTCTTTAGACGTATCAGCAATATAAATGGACTGCCGTGACTCGATCACCTCACGGGCCAGATGATCCACCTGTGGATCAACGACGTGCTGGTCTATAGTCATCCCACTCAGCACTTCCGGCTTGCTGACGTAGCCTCTGTAACGCTCCCTGTCTTCCGGGAGATAAATACCAACCGCATCGCATTGGATAATTTCTTCTGATATAGCTGTTACGACGTGTTCAAGAAGTGTTTTAATGTCTAAATTGGCATTGATCAGTCGTGTAATCCTAGCAAGACGCGTATAACGATTGTGTTGTCCGTTTGACATCGAATCGCCCCTGTCTGTCGATGATTCCTAAGCTCTTATCTATATTATGAACTAATATTTCAATAGCAGGAAAATTTTTTCTTTATTAAAGTCCTATTTTTTCTCTGCTATCCCCCTGTTATGTAGAGGACACCCTGTTTCCCGCAGGATACAGAAGCGCCTCATTAAATCTCTAGCGGACCTTAATAACTATTTTACCACGGGCACGCCCTTCTTCGCTCTCTCTATGTGCTGCCCGCAGACCTTTTTCTGAAAATTTATGCTTACTGTTAATTTCCACACGCAAAGCACCCTTATTATACAGCGATGTTAAGCGCCGGAGCTTTGCGCCTTCTTCCTGCAGCCATACAAACCCGGCAGTAATACCGGCTTCTTCAGCTTTTTCTTGGGAAGGCGGGGCAGCAACCGAAGCAAATCTGCCCCCGGTGCGGAGCACGCGGAAGCTTTCCTCATGGACACTTTCTCCCACTGTATCTAATACCATATCGTAGTCCGAAAGTATGTCCACTACATTTTCTTCTTCATAATTGATCGCCACATCCGCACCCATCTGCTTTAAAAACTCCTGGTTTTTGCCGCTTGCTGTGGCTGCTACATAGGCTCCCATGTCTTTAGCCACCTGTATCGCAAAATGGCCGACACCGCCGGAACCGCCCTGAATAAGCACTTTACTGCCTTCTTTGATTTCTCCAAATTCGAGCAGACACTGCTGGGCGGTCATTCCGGCAAGCGGAATCCCGGCTGCCTCTTCATAGGACATAGGCTCAGGAATGGCTACTAATAGATCTTCATCCACTAATGTCTGTTCTGCATAAGTACCGCGTTCCGTTAATTTTGGCCGCGCAAACACTCTGTCGCCTGGTCCGAAGGCAGTGACATCTTTCCCTGCTGTGCGGACGACACCTGCTACGTCCCACCCTAAAATGATAGGAAACTCGAAAGGGATATCATCTTTCATGTATCCTTCCCGCAGCTTCCAGTCAATTGGGTTGATGGAGGTGGCATACACATCCACGAGCACCTGTCTGTCCCCGGGTGTTTGCGTTTCCATTTCTTTTTCCACAAGTTGATCAGCACTTCCGTATTGTTCAATGACAATTGCTTTCATTATGAGCCTCCTCTCCTACATTCCTCATACCTTTTACTCCTTTAAATGAAACACGTAATAAAATGACCGCTGCATCTAAGAGCGCAGCGGTCAGGGAACAGGATATGTGAATATTTATTAGTGGGACGATACCCGTCTGCGTACAAGTAAAAGTGCTCCCAGTCCGGCTACTGCTGTTCCCGCTAAAGCCCAGGCTGGCTGATTTGTAGCTGTTTCCGGCATTTCGCCGCCTTCTTCTGCAGATTCTTCAGTCATATTTTCATCAGAAGCTTCTGTGGAAGCAGCCTCTTCTTCAGTAGTCGTTTCTTCTGTAGTGCCTTCGTCGGAGGAAGAGGATTCTTCTTCAGTAGTAGAAGTCGTATCTTCTGACGAGTCAGCGGAGGAACTGTCATCTGCTGTTTCCGTTGTTTCATCGTTATTGGAGACTGCAGCGTCAAATTCACTTTCCATGCCTTCCGTCAAATTTTCACATGGCAAGTTATCGTTGTCTGCGTCTAAGTTATGTGGATCATCATTCGGCCCGTAATTATTTTCTTCCCAAAAGGCCAAAACTTCTTCCCCGTCACTAAAATCCGAACAGTTTTCATCGTCTGCTGATACGGGTGCAGTGATGCCCAATGAAATTACTCCTGCGCTGAACAGACTCACCAACCATTTTTTCGACACACAAATTCCTCCTTGTTTAAGTACATATACCTATTCCCCTACTATTATCTTAGGCAATAATTTATAAAATAACAATGCTTTTTTTGTATTATATGTAAATTTAATTTACATATAACTCTAATGTTGCAGTTTTGAAAACAAATGTTGGTCATGGATTTAAATATTGGAAATCATCGACAATATCATCCA
>NZ_JBQLIA010000013.1:0-77277 GCF_056034345.1 Marinococcus sp. LNSP9103-4
TTTCTTTGGTCGGAAATTCATCTTGAGTGTATCACGAGTGATTTTTTTCGTTGTCTAGCTTAATTTTACAATCGGCGTTATAAAAAAGATAATTGGATAGCTACTGAATTATTGCAAAAATAAAACATGCATATTTAACACTTATTATGATTATTCATTTTATATTACAAAAACATTACAAGTATATTACTGTTCACCTTCAAAGGTTTTACTCATTTCCCTTAATAATTGCATGAAAAACGTCATATTACAGTTCGCTTCCATTTTTATACATAGTCTTTTTTACCTAAATAACAGCCTTTAGATTCATTTATTAAAAATTCAAAATATTAATAAAGCAATTGAAATTTTTTGCTTTGATTATTTCATAATTCCTTTTATGAAAGCCTTTTTATTAAAACTATATTACAAAACTTACACATTATTGAATTGTCTCTCACATTCTTATAGAATTGGGTTTATAGAAAAACACATACTAAAGACTCACAAAAATACATTTAGGAGGTGCAGCTTCACTTCGCTACATCCATTACTCTGTCTACTACTTATACTTATAAATTCCAGTATTCATATCGAAAAACTTATCATTATACTCCTACATATAAGACAGCGGATGACCAAGCAGGTGAACACACATAATGAAAAAATACTTATTCGGAACAGCAGTAACAGCAGGAGTACTATTCGCAGGCCCCCAGGCAGCGGATGCAGCAATTGACGACCACGGGTCTTTATCTTACGGCGATAGTAATTCTTCCGTAAACGATCTTCAGGAAGCTTTAAAGGAGGAAGGACACTTTGAAGGCTACACTGGTTCCCGTTTCGGTCCTAAAACACTTCAGGCCGTGAAGGACTTCCAGTCTGCAGAAGGAATTTCCTCTCCTTCCGGAAGCTATTACGGCGTAGCAGGACCTTCGACTCAGTCTGCTTTAATGGATGCCATTGGTTCCAGCTCTTCTTCGAACACATCGAGCAGCTCGAACTCCACTTCCATTGGAAGCCACGGGTCTTTATCTTACGGCGATAGTAATTCTTCCGTAAACGCTCTTCAAAAGAAATTAAAGGAGCACGGCTTCTTCGAGGGCTACACCGGATCCCGTTTCGGCCCTAAAACACTTCAGGCCGTTAAGGATTTCCAGTCCGCCACAGGTCTTTCGTCTCCTTCCGGCAGCTACTACGGAGTAGCAGGGCCATCTACGCAGAGCGCTCTGATGGATTACGACGGTTCCTCTGCGAGCAGCTCGAGCAGCAATGAACAGGTAGCCGGCGCTTCAACTGGCACTAGTTCGGACATTGTAAGCACAGCGAAGCAGTACATGGGCACTCCTTACGTATGGGGCGGCATGTCCCCAAGCGGGTTTGACTGCAGCGGTTTTATTAACTACGTATATGATAAGCACGGCAAAAGCATGCCGCGTACAGTTGCATCCATTTACAGTGCAAGCACAAAGGTTTCCAGCCCTTCTGTTGGCGACATCGTTTTCTTTGATACACGAGGCGGCGCATCACACGCAGGTATTTATATTGGAAACAACGAATTCATCCACGCTGGTGCTTCCACTGGCGTTACCATCTCAAGCATGGACAATTCCTATTGGGCACCACGCTACATGGGCGCCGGCCAAATTTAAACAGTACCAGCACAAAGAGCCAGAAGATCCCTATAGAAGGGTTCTCCTGGCTTTTTATTTTTTGCTGGATATTTACAAATAATTTTCAAGGGCGTACGCCACTCCGTTTTCCATATAGCTTTTAGTCACGTAATCCCCGGCCTCAATCACTTCTTCCACCGCATTTCCCATCGCAACACTGGTACCGGCAACTTCAAACATCGGCAGATCATTTAAGTTGTCCCCGATAGCTGCTGTGTTTTCGAGCGGCACTCCCATTTCCTCTGCCATCCGGCGCAAAGCGTAGCCTTTGCTTACGCTTGGGTGGGCGATTTCAAGCTTTGTAATTCCCGAGGACGTCAGAGAAACGTCTGTGCGCGGGGCCAGCCGGTCCCTCAGTTTTTTTAATCTTTTCCGGTCAAAGGACAATACAAATATTTTGTATATTTCTGCCGTAGCCGGGTTCACGTCCCGGTAGTCTTTCATATACCCCGTGCCGTGCTGGGCATACTGGATGCCCATCTCCTCTTCCGACCAGGCTTCTGTTACCTCTTCGTCCTCTTCCTGTACGTTTCGCACTTCTGCTCTCAGCCGCTCCTTCCCCTCTTTTAGCAGTATTACTCCCTGGTTCGTATATATCTCGTAGTACCATTTTTCATTTTCAAGCTCGGGGAGCAGCTCTTCCGTAATCCCTTCAGGCATGACCAGCTGATCAATGCTCTCCCCGTCCTGGTACGTCCACGCTCCGTTTCCAACCATCATCGGGCAGTCCAGTCCGGCGCGCTTCAAAATATCCTCAGTGTCCTGCAGCGACCTTCCTGAGCAGACAGCTACTGTATCTCCGTTTTCCTGTGCGGCCTTTATCGCCTTCACATTTTCTGCACTGATGGAACGATCTTTTTTAATGAGTGTCCCGTCTAAATCAACAGCGATTAGCTTCATTTCTGTTTTCCTCCAATGTAAGAACGATATAAATCTTTCTTATTTACTTTTATCATAAACTTTTAACGGTGTCGCGAATAAATTTACAGGAGGATTCTATTAATATGCTCTTCAAAGTTATATATTCCTGCAGAAGTATGTTTTAATGAAAGAAAGACCATCACAGAAACGGGGAGTTGCAATGAACCAGGCAGCAGATACTTATTGGAAGAATTTTTGGCAGCAGCGAAACGAAGCCCCTCCCGAACAGGTAACAGCCTGGTCCTTTGGCGTGGATCCCGATGAGCTCGCAGAGCTTGTCGTCTCCGGAATCAAAACGGCTACATGTTCTGCTTACATGTTTTATGAGATAGAAAATGAACCTCTTCCTTCGATAGGGGACTACAGCATCGTTTTAAACAGAGCCGGCGATCCGGTATGTATTATCCAAACCACCAGTGTCAAAATTATGCCGATGAACGAAGTGCCCAAAGAATTTGCTGAGGCTGAAGGGGAAGGAGATCGTTCATACGAGTATTGGTGGAATGCACATGAACAATTTTTTACCGAAGCGCTCGAAGAGGTTGGAGAAATATTCCGGGAGGATATGACGGTCGTATGTGAACGGTTCGAAGTAGTGAAATAAGGAAAAACCAGTAAAAAAGAAGCTGTCGGCAAACAGCTTCTTTTTCGTTTATTCTACAGGTTTTAATTTATACACTTCTCTTGATACGACGAGATTTTCTGTGTTTTCCCGATAGGCCTGATAATGCTCGGTCTGAATATGCTGCTGCACGGCTTCTTCATCCTTCCACTTCTCTGAAAAGATAAACACCCCGTCCTGTGCTTCTGATTCATAAAGAACATATTCTATGCAGCCCGCTTCTGCCCGCGAAGGAGCCACCACCTTTTTCAGCTCTGTTTTCAATGCTTCCTCTTTTCCCGGCTCTGCCTGCAGAAATGCTTTAATGGTTACTGTCATACTTTCTCCTCCTTTATATAGTTATTATACGGCTCTCCTGCCTGTTTCTGCACGGTTCAGGACTTGAGGCACAAAATAATCTTTCGCAGGAAAATTCACTTCTTTGCTTACTTTGGAAGATTCATACAGTAGAATAAGAGACAACAGCAATTATTGCGGCGAGGTGATCAGCAGTGTACGAAAATTTGAAATCTCTTACCACAGCAGAACAGGCGGAGTATCTTACAGAATATCTGGTGGAGTGGAACAGTGTGAACGCTTCAGATGGAGAAGTATCCATCGCCCGGGAGCTCTACCGCATCCTGCGTACGTTTCCTTATTTTCAACAGTTCCCGGAACGCGTCTGGCTGGAGCCAGTTCACGGGGACCCTCACGGACGCCAGAATGTGTTTGCCTTTATTAAAGGACTGCCTTCTTCAGCCCAGACAATTCTTTATCATTCCCACATCGATACTGTAGGCATCGAAGATTACGGAAACATTAAACACCAGGCCTGTTCGCCGAAAGAACTGCTTCCTTACTTTCAAGGCTATACAAATGATCCTGAAGTGCATGCAGACGCCCAAAGCGGGGACTGGATGTTTGGCCGGGGGTCTGTTGATATGAAAAGCGGCATCGCCGTGCATATCGTGAATCTGCTTTATTTCTCGGAGCATCCGGAAGAACTCGAAGGTAATATTCTGCTTTTACTGAATCCCGATGAAGAAAGCGAGCACTGCGGCCTCATCGGCGCGCTCCCTGTTCTTCGTGATTTAAAGCGTTCTCACGGCCTTCAGTACCTGCTCGCAATTAATAACGACTTTATCGCCCCTCTGTATGAAGGGGATACTACAAAATACATCTATACAGGAACCGCCGGAAAACTGCTGCCTGCCTTTTTCGTTTTTGGGCGCGAAGTGCACGTCGGTGATACGCTTGTCGGCGTAGACCCCAATTTCGTTGCCGCTAAACTGACGGAGCGCATTCACAACAATTATGATTTAACCGAGCATATTCCCGGGGAACTGATTCTGCCTCCGACATGTCTTTATCAGCGTGATACGAAGGAAAGCTACACTGTTCAGACTGCTTCAGGCAGCCGTGTGTATTTTAATTATTTTTTATACGAAACCACCGCAGAGCAGGTGACCGAACAAATGCTGCAGGCAGCCAGAAGGGCAGCGGAAGAATCGGAGCAGTACTTTGCTTCTCAATACGATAGATACATCGAGGTGACCGGCATGCCTCCGAAAAATATTTCCTGGGAAATAGACGTTAAGACGTATGAAAACTACCGCCTCGAGCTAGAACAAAAGGGACTCGACACGCAGGCAGCCATTCAAAAACGGCTGTCTGAAACAGCAGGCATGGACCTCCGGCTGCGAAGCTTTGAACTAGTGCACGCTCTGCGTGAACTTGACCCGGATAAAACACCGCAGATCATTTTCTTCTACGCTCCGCCGTTTCTGCCGCACAATTATTTAACAGACACCAATAGCCGGCACCGGGAAATGAAGACATTCCTCTCCTTTATTCTGCAGAACAACTCGGCCAGTACCGGAGAAATATTTGAGATGCGCAATTTCTTTCCCTATTTATCCGATGGCAGCTTTTTATCCATTCAGGAGTCGGATGCGGAGCTGGAGCCGCTGCTGAAAAACTTGCCGGAGGGAGACACTCTTTATCCGGTGCCGGTCAATGCTATAAAACAGCTGAATATCTCCTCCATCAACATGGGTGTTTACGGAAAAGATGGGCATAAATGGACCGAGAGAGTCTACAAGCCATACTCCTTTCACGTTCTCCCCGGCTTGATCCGGGAGACCACTACCCGGATTCTGCGCGAATTTGCCGCTGTAAAAGAATAAATAGCGAAAGCCGGCTCTCCGTAAAAAGTGATATGCTCCCCTTTAAGTAGACAGATGAAATAAATCATCTGTTTTGCTTAGAGGGGAGCATTTTTTATGTCTTATCGAGGGTATACGAACGAGCAGAAAATAGCGGTGATTCACGCTTTTCACCAACGGACGGAGAGGGTGGAAGATTTTTGTGATCATTGGGGTATTCGCGAAACAACGTTAAGGGATTGGATTAGTCGGTACGAACGCCATGGAGCCGAAGCACTGACGAAAGCCACCCAGTGGAAGCGATATTCCCAGGAACAGAAGCAAGAAGCCGTGGAAGCGTACCTGAACAACGGGATATCCCAGCGGGATATTATTCATCTCTACGGCATTTCAAGTAGATCCGTGCTTCGGAGGTGGATTGTGCAGTATCATGAAGGGACCCTACTATCTACGAAACGAGGAGGTTCCCCAATGACACACGCACGCTCCACCACCTTGCAGGAACGAATCACTATTGTGCAGGATTGCCTGACCCAACAGAAGAATTACCGCCGTGTCGCCGAGCAGCATCAGGTTTCCTACAATCAGGTATACCGATGGGTCCAGAAATACGAGCAGGGCGGCTGGGAGGCCCTGGAGGACCGGCGCGGCCACTCCCGGCAACCCAAAGGGTTAACCAACGAGGAGCAAGCCGAACAGGAGAAACGACGGATCGAGAAGGAAAACGAACAATTACGCATGGAGAATGCCTTTTTAAAAAAGCTCCAGGACATCGAAAGGAGGGATCGCTGACCCGGATACGTTATGCGTCCCGGTTTCGAGCCATTCAGGAGCTGCAGGAGGAACAGGGGTTTCCGGTGCAGGCGTTGTGCCGGATCGCTGGGGTTTCCCGGGCGGCCTATTACAAATGGCGGAAGCGCACCCCCACGGCGGAGGAAAAGCGCAATGAGGCATTAATGGTGCTTGTGCGGGAGGTGCAGACCCGGGTGCGGGGCATTTATGGCTATCGGCGGATGGCACAGCATTTGAGCCGGGAGCTGGGGCATTCGATCAACCGAAAACGCCTGTACCGGCTCATGAAGATCTACGATCTTCAGGCCGTGATCCGACGAAAGAAAAAGCGCTCGCCGGCCGCTTCACCTCAACACGTGGAGGCGAACAAGCTCAACCGGGACTTTCAGGCCTCCCGGCCCAATGAGAAATGGCTGACGGACATCACGGAATTCGTGGATGCCACCGGGCGAAAAGCGTTTCTCAGCGCCGTATTCGACCTGCATGATCGGTCCATTGTTCACTATGAGATCATTCCGCTTAATAATAATCCGCTGGTCTTTCAGACGATGGAACAAGCTCTTCGAGCTTGCCCGGGCGCTCAGCCGATGATTCACAGCGACCGGGGATTCCAGTACACGTCGCGCGGATTTAAGGCCATCGTAGAGGCCCACGGCCTGGACCACAGCATGTCGCGGGTGTCCCGATGTCTGGACAACGGTCCCATGGAAGGGTTTTTTGGCACGCTGAAATGCGAGGAATACTATCTGCCGGACTCGTTTTATGCCACCTATGAGAACCTCGTGGAAGCGATTCGCCGCTACATTCGGTTTTATAACCACCAACGATACCAGGAACATTTAAGCGGCTTGACCCCGATCGAATACCGGAATCAAGCCGCTTAAGAGTTTTACTTATTTTCATTGTCAACTTGACGGGGATCAGTTCAAAAGAGAGGCCGGCTGTTTTACAACTGTTTTTCAAAAAGAATGCGATCCTGCTCTTTTCCGTCGTAGTCAGTATGTACCGGAAGCCCGTTCTCCACTTTATCACCCGTCACCAGGTTAAATCCCATCGCCTGATGAAAAGCCACTGAGCCTTCATTATCAGGAGACGTCACCGCCCGGACGATGCGGCGGCCTTCATCAAGTGCGCAGTCAAAAAAAGCTTCGTACAAGCCTTCCGCGATACCTTCTCCCCGGTTATGCGGATGAACACCGGCGAAATGTATATATGCCTCTTTATCTCTTGTCTGAGATAAAAACCCGACAAGAAAACCTGTCATCCGGCCGTTCACTTCTGCAATAAAGCTTGTTTCCTGAAAATGGTCAAACAGAAACTTCGGCAGCTTACCGGCCATATCTCTTCCGCCCCACCATTCGTTAATAACCTGTTTAACCTTATAGTAATCCCTGGTCTGGGCTCTGCGTATATGCATGTATACCTCCTCCGTTTCAGTTTATGAATGCTCAGCCTCCACCTTCACGTGTGAAAATGAGCGGAAATCAAACAATCCTTTTGCCGTCATTTTCAGCTCCGGAATCACCGGGAGAGCTAAAAAGGAGAGAGTCAGAAATGGATCGAAATCCCGCGGCGCCCCGAGAGAATCAAGAGCCTGATTCAACAGGTTCAGCCGTTCATATACCTCCTCCCACGGTTCTTCCGCCATTAAGCCCGCGACAGAAAGCGGGAGCGAAGCTGATACTTGTTCTTCCTGCACTACAGCCATTCCTCCATTTGACTCTATCACATGTCTGACAGCCGCCAAAATGTCTTTATCTGACGTGCCGGCGGCAATAATATTGTGAGAATCATGGGAAATGGTGGTCGCAATCGCTCCGGATTTAAGATCGAGCCCTTTAACAATGCCAACACCGATATTTTCGCTCGCAGTGTGTCTTTCTATGACTGCTATTTTCAGCTGATCTGCCTCAGTAGAAATACAAAAATGATCGTCTTCCACAGTTACTTGTTCCTTACGCTCTTTAGTCACTATACTGTTTGGTACAATTTCGATTAAACGACAAAAATCCGAAGCAAGCGGCAGAGCGAGATGATTAGCTTTTACTTCACCTGTATTTATTCCCGGAAGCGATGCTGCAGAAGCCCCTCGCTCCGTTTCTTCCAGTGGCCGGACGTTCGCACTAACCACACGCCCTTTTTTGTATACATTATGGATATTGAATCCTTCAAGATCATCCAGCAGCACAAAGTCAGCCTGATACCCCGGTGCTACCGCTCCGAGGTGTTGAAGACCGAAGCATTCAGCGGCGTTTAATGTCACCATCTGCACAGCCGTCACAGGATCAAGCCCTTTACGGACTGCACGCCGCACAATATGGTCCACACTCCCCTCCTCCACTAAATCATCCACCAGCTTATCGTCGGTAACAAACAGGCACCTTCTCGCGTTCCTTGCCGTAATTGCTGGAAACAGCGCGTCTAAATCTTTAGCGACGGTCCCCTCCCGGATCATTAGATACATTCCAAGATCCAGACGCTTTTTTGCTTCTGCAGCTGTAACACTTTCATGGTCTGTGCGAATGCCTGCAGCCATAAAAACATTGAGGCCTTCGGCCGTAAGTCCGGCGGCGTGACCATCTATGGCCTTTCCTTCTGCAGCACCAATAAGCAGCTTCTCCATCATTGCATCCTTTCCTTCTGCCACAGCCGGGAAGTCCATAACCTCGGCCAGACCCAGCACCTCGGGGTTGTTGATAAATGGCAGGAGGTGCTCTGCTTCCAGGATCGCTCCGTTGCTTTCAAACGGTGCTGCCGGGACACATGAAGGAAGCATCACAAACATATCAAGCTCCGTGCGCGCAGCGTCTTCTATCATGTACTCAATGCCACTAGCACCAGCCACATTGGCAATTTCGTGCGGGTCGGTCACTACCGCAGTCACACCGTGGGAGAGCACGACATTTCCAAATTCCCGCGGGGTCAGAAGGGAGCTTTCAATGTGGACATGACCATCAATCATACCAGGAATCATTATTTTCCCCTTCGCATCAATTACTTCCTGTCCATCATAGGAACCGATGCCTGCAAAGTACCCGTCAACGATGGCCACGTCTCCCTCCATCATTTCACCTGTAAACACATTCACGATCAATGCGTTTCTGACGACTGTGTCTGCAGGCTTTTGTCCTCCGGCTACTGCTATACGGTTTTTCAGCATTTCTTTTGTAGTTTTCATTTTTGCTCCTCTCCATTTTGTTTTTTGAAAAAAAGTCCCGGATCCGGCAATAAAAAAATCCTGATCACAAAGACATGCCGGAGCATTTTCTTTGTAATCAGGATTTTACGGTTCCTGGTAGAGACCCCCGTACCATATTAACAGGGTTATACAGTGACTAATTATTACTTATTTTATCCAAAAGGACAGCCGCCTTCAACTCCCCTGCTATATTTTCTGACACCCCTCTTTCTGTACTGCTTTTAACAAAGCAATCGAGAAGAAATACTCCCTCGAGGGTTACGGTATGATTTACGTATAAGGAGGCGAAAGCTGATGACTCAAATCCAAAAAATCACGCCCAATCTTTGGTTCAGCAATAATGCTGAGGAAGCGGTGGACTTCTACACCGGTATTTTTCCTGATTCCAGAATAAAAAGGGTGGCGCGTTATGGAAAGGAAGGATATGACATTCACGGTATGCCCGAAGGCACCGTTCTGACAATTGAATTCGCTCTGGCAGGCCAGGAATTCATTGCTTTAAACGGCGGGGACCAGCCATTTACATTTGATGAATCAATTTCTTTTATCGTCAACTGCAGCAACCAGGAAGAAGTGGATTATTACTGGGAGCACCTTTCTGCCGGAGGTGATGAAAAGGCGCAGGTGTGCGGCTGGCTGAAAGATAAATACGGCGTTTCCTGGCAGGTTGTTCCTGAAATACTAAGCAAATATTTAACCGACACTGACCCTGCCAAAGCAGCGAACGTCATGAAGGTAATGCTCCAGATGAAAAAGTTAAATATTCGCCCTCTTGAAAGGGCTTATGAAAATGCGTAAAAGCACCGGAGCCCTGGGCTTCCGGTACTTCTTTTGCTGATCTTAAACCTTGAATGAGCGTACGGACTGCCCAAGCTCTTCTGCCATATGTGCAAGGGTGCTTGATGCAGATGATATCTCCTGCATGGAAGCGTTCTGCTCTTCAGAGGAGGCAGCAACATTCTGCGTGTGCTCCATGGACTGATCGGCGATATCAGCGACAGCCTGGACAGAATGCATCAATGCTTCTGCCCGGGCCGTCATCTGCTCTACAGCTGCTGAGGATTCCTCGAGCTGAACCGCGATGTCTTTAGTTGACACTGAAATCGACTGGAAGGCACTCTCCGCCTCTTTTACCTGACGGATTCCTCCTTCTACGGCTTCTTTCCCATCCTCCATCGATGTGACCGACTCCTGGATGTCTGCCTGGATATCTTTAATAAGCGAGCCAATTTGACTCGCGGAACTGCCGGACTGCTCCGCAAGCTTCCGCACTTCTTCAGCTACTACTGCAAACCCCTGGCCGCTTTCCCCGGCGCGTGCAGCTTCAATAGCTGCGTTCAACGCAAGTAGGTTGGTCTGATTGGCGATATTGGTGATCAGCGAAATAATATCATTTATCTGACCGGACTTGTTTTCCAATTGATGAATAAACGTCGCAGTATAGTTTGTTTTGTCCTGAATCAATGACATCTGCCCGAGCGTCTGTTGTATAACCCGCGAGCCGTTCTCCGCCGTTTCAACATTTATCGACGATGATTCATTAATTGCATGGATATTTCCTGATATACGATCCATGCCGCCGGAAATTTCGGCGACCAGTGATTTTGTTTCTCCCATGCTCCGGGCCTGGTTTTCTGCCCCGCTGGATACTTCCTGGACCGCACGGGACACTTCGTCTGCGGCCGAGCTTGTTTCCTCCGCACTCGCGCTAAACTGCTCAGAGGAAGCCGCTACCTGCTCAGAAGTATCTAAAATTTGTTTTACAAGCGCGCTTAAATTTTCCCGCATTTGATTGTATCCTGCTGTCAGCCGGCCTATTTCATCATCTGAAGGATCCGAAAGCTCTGTGGTGAAATCTCCCTGCCCCGCTGCTGTCAGGGCACCCGTCACGCGTCCAAGTCTTTTGGATACCCTGCGTGAAAATAAAAATACGCCCCCAACCGCTGCGATGCCGGTGATCATTAAAGCAATTAAAAAGGTAATGAGGGCGTTGCCGGTAATTTCATCAAGTATTTCCTGCGAAGCACCTACATACCACATGCCGATAGGCTCTCCCGCTTCATTGTAAATGGGCTCATACGCTGTTTGATAGCTCGTGCCCACTACGTCTGCTTCTCCTGTATACATTGCTTCATCCTGCAGCACCGTTTCCACCACTTCATCTGAAGCCTGCGTTCCGACAGCACGCTCTCCGTCAAGCATCACGTTTGTCGTTACACGTGTGTCATTCATGAAAATAGTTACGGTCCCCCCGGTCATTTCACCGATGAAATCAACAATATCGGTGTTTCCGCTTATGGTCGTTTCCCCTTTCATTAAATCCCCATCTTCAATACGCCACTCGCCGGGATATTCACTATTTATGTATTCATAGCCTAAATTTAAATCGGAAACCGCTTTTTCTACAGCTGTTTCTTCCACACCCTTTTTTATCTGATCAAACGTAATAAAACCAATCACAATAGAAAAACAAATCAGAACTGCAGCCATAATTATGTTCAGCTTTGTGCCAAGCTTAAGCTTTTGTATTAATCTTTTCACCATTTTCCTCCTTAAACTAATGTCTTACTATTATTATCGTAATAACCACCGCATAGTTTATAGGGAAAATGGATTTTTATGGATAATTAAAAACCTCCAGCCAATACGGCTGAAGGGGTGAATAAGGCATTCGATTAAATATCTTTATGCGTGAAAATATCATGCTCATCAGTGCTCGTCGAGGAGTACTCCGCGGTTACGGCTCCCTCTTCTCCTGCCTGGAACCAATGCTTTGTATTTGGAGGGATCGTGTATTGATCCCCTGCTGTTAGTATTACTTCGCGGGCTGCTGTAAACTGATCTCTGTCCTGTTCCGGGGGATTCGCCTTTGGATTTGGAGTCGCTTCTCCTTCTACATACAAATAAACGGTGCCAAATTTACAGCGAAATGTTTCCTGCTTTCCCGGATCTCCTGATTCTACTGGCGGGTGAAGGTGCTCCGGGCACGTCTGGCGCGGAAAGAGCACCCATTCTTTAGCGCAGTACCGGTCCGTATTAATATACACGAACAGCTGCAGACCCAGTTCGTCCAGGCGCCCGAGACCGAAATCATTAATCTGAATCTTCCGTATTTCTTCATCTTTCAGTTTAATCTCTGCCAACCGGAAGTAGTCATTTACTTTTCTCTGAACTTCAATTTCTGTTAAATCACTCAGCTTCATGCGGTTCCTCCTGGTTCTCTTAAGATGATGTGTACATTCCGCCGTTCACATGAATGCACTGGCCGGTCATATAGGAGCCTTCATTCGACGCAAGCAGCACATAAGGACCCATCAGTTCCGACGGCTGGCCCGGACGTCCCATCGGGGCTGAGGTTCCGAATTCCGCCACCGAATCTTCGTCGAACGTAGACGGGATCAGCGGCGTCCAGATTGGTCCCGGCGCTACCATGTTCACCCAGATACCTTTACCGACAAGGTTGGCTGCCATACTTCGGGTAAAGCCATTAATGGCACCTTTGGTGGCGGTGTAATCAATCAGGTTCGGGTTGCCCGTGTATGGATTAATGGAGGTAGTGTTAATGATAGAGCTTCCTTCTTTTAAATGAGGAATCGCAAACTTGGTCATATGAAAAACGGAATATACATTGGTTTTGAACGTTTTATCCCATTGTTCCAGCGAAATGTCCTGCAAATCGCTCGTTGGAAACTGAATCGCAGAATTATTTACAAGAATATCGAGTTTGCCGAATTTATCCACTGTCTTTTCAATCAACGATTTGCACGTCTCTTCCTCCGAAACATCGCCGGGCAGAAGCAAGGCCTGCACGCCTTCGTTCTCAATCAGTTTTTTCGTTTCATCGGCGTCACT
The DNA here is from genome assembly GCF_056034345.1 of Marinococcus sp. LNSP9103-4. Taxonomy (NCBI): domain Bacteria; kingdom Bacillati; phylum Bacillota; class Bacilli; order Caryophanales; family Bacillaceae; genus Marinococcus; species Marinococcus sp. LNSP9103-4. The sequence goes on from NZ_JBQLIA010000013.1 coordinate 13,183, forward strand.
CTGCTCTTCCTCCAGATAATTAATCACTACATGGGCGCCTTCCTTTGCATAGGCAATCGCCACTGCGCGGCCGATACCGCTGTCACCACCGGTGATCAATGCCACCCGGTCTGTAAGCTTTCCGCTCCCTTTGTAATCGAGAGGCTGGATTGGCAATGGGGTCATCTCTGATTCAATGCCCGGCTGTTCGGGCTGGCTTTGCTTCGGCTGTCCACCCAGCTGCTGTTTATTAATATCCATCTATATCAGTGCTCCTTTTCATTGTTAAGGTAATACTTCTTTTAGTTACCTGCTAACAGGAAATAGTAAACATGTGTAACCAGATGCACCTGGAAATGACATCAAAAAACTGCCCGGAACTTCCAGGCAGTTCAACAATTATATTTAGTTTCGAAGAATAATATAAATCAGGTAAATAATATACGCAGCTGCAAGCACCGCTCCCTCCCGGCGGCCAACCCTGAAATTGGTTCTCGAAAAAACGAGCAGCAGCACTGTCAGGATGATCATAAGCGAAATGTCTATAAAAATTTTGCTTTCTACAGCAAGTGGAGAGATCACGGAGGCAGCACCGAGTACAAAGAAAATATTAAAAATATTGCTTCCGACAATATTACCGATCGCTATGTCTGTTTCTTTTTTAAACGCCGCTGTAATCGATGTAATCAACTCCGGCAAAGAAGTCCCAATGGCAACGATCGTCAGACCGACCAGTGTTTCGCTCATACCAAACGCAAGCGCAATTTCAGTCGCGCTGTCGACCACCAGGTCCCCGCCAAAAATGATGGCTGCAAGTCCGCCGACCGTCAGCAGTATATTTTTTGTCCACGGGGCAATTGGGGAGTTCGTTTGGTCAACTGTCTGGGCAGCCCGATTTCTTCGTGCCACTTCAAATATATAGTATAGAAACACGGTAAAAAACAACAGGAATATAAAGCCATCGCTTCTTGTAATTACATTTTCACTAAGCGCCTGAAGAGCAGTGTCACTCATCAGAATAAGAAGCGCAACCCCCGCAAGCAGTGTGAAAGGAATTTCTTTTCTCACTGTTTCATTTTCGACAGCGAGCGGGGCGATTAAAGCAGTAACGCCAATCACCAGCGTAATGTTAAAGATATTGCTTCCAATTACGTTACCAAGGGCGACGCCGGCGTTTCCGTCCAAAGCAGCCAGTACACTCACCGTCGCTTCCGGAGAGCTTGTGCCAAAGGCAACAATCGTCAGCCCGATTAAAAGCGGGGACACTTTTAAATTACCGGCAATTTTCGAGGCACCGTCCACAAAAAAGTCGGCTCCTTTAATCAATAGCGCAAAACCAATAAGTAAAAACAAATACGACAACCGCTCCACCCTCATCTCGATGTACTTAATAAAAATTTACTATATCGTCCGCAGAAACTTTTAGTTTCACCAGCCGCTATTATCTTTCGGGAAAAAGAATGTCTATTTCTTCATTCAAATTCTCATGCTGAAAAACCTCTTCTTCGTCCTCTATTATATCAAATCCCTCTTTCACATTGTCGGGAAACTCCCGGTTTAACATGTAGTACTCAAGCAAATCTGCATCCTGGTCGTAATAATACTCTTCAGCTGCAAAACTCAGCTGATCTGAATAGTCCAACAGCTCTGTCAACGTATACTGATAGGCCGACTGAAATTTTTCATAGCCCTGAGGCTCGTAAACGATTTCTTGTGCTTTGTTTAAAGCTCCGTCGAGAGATAATAATTCTTCATTCGCCCGGTGCCAATAGTCTGAATTTTTATTTTGATTCAACGCTTTCAGCGCTTCCATAGTTGAAGAAAGCTGAATGCTGATGTATTCCATTTCTTTTAAGATTTCCTGTTCGTAGGCTTCATTCACCTCGGAGCTATTCAAAGCCCCTGATTCTACAGCAGCAGTTTTAACGTTTTCTTTTTCACTTCTTATTTGACGAAGATCTGCCGCCCCTGACTCAGCCGTTTCTTCTGCAGAGCCCAATGAGACCTCTTCGAGATAAACCTTACTGTCCTGCTGAATTAAGTAGTACATACTGGATCCGCCTATAAGGAGGCCGGCTGCCATCAAAGAAACGACGATTTTTCTTTGTACTGCGATCAGTAAAATAATGCAGGAGGCAACTAATATAAAGCCAAAAGCGGTACCAACAACCGGCAGTATCGAAGCTATTTCCACAGCCTTTCCCCCTGAATATGATATTTTCACAGCAGTATACTGCTTTCCCATTTTTGTACATCACTTCAATAGCAGCGGTTAAGTACAATATATCTTCCTTATTATACCTAATACCAGTAAAATTTCCTATAAATTATAGTTATTTCAGCCTAGGTTGATTCAGACTCACATTATCGTTTGTTTTTCTGTGTTATTCAGCATTTCCTTTAAAAAAGCCCATTGGATGTCGTCCAATGGGCGCTTAGTGTATATTTGCTATCCTGCCAAACTTTTAGCTATTCGACAGTTACGCTTTTTGCCAGGTTGCGCGGTTTGTCTACATCGCAGCCGCGGTGCATCGCTGCGTAGTAAGAAATAAGCTGCAGTGGAATGACCGAAACGATCGGAGTCATCACTTCATGCATATCCGGAAGCACAATATTATCGCCTTCCTGCTGATTGGTTTCCGAAGCAATAACGCACGGTTTCGCGCCGCGGGCTACCACTTCCTGCAGGTTGCCACGCGTGTTTAGGTTCACGTGGTTCTGCGTCGTTACAGCAATGACCGGCGTGCCTTCTTCAATTAACGCAATTGTGCCGTGCTTCAGCTCGCCGCCGGCAAACCCTTCAGCCTGAATATACGAAATTTCTTTCAGCTTTAATGCACCTTCAAGCACAACGTGATAGTCGAGCGCGCGGCCGATGAAGAAGCAGTTGCGCGTTTCACTCAAATATTCTTTCGCAATGCCTTCCATAACATCTTTTTGGTCACAAAGAGTCTCCATCGCGTTGGCCGCGAGCCCAAGCTGCTGAATAGCATTGAAGTCAGATTCAATACCGCGGGCACGGGCAATGTCCATAGCAAGAATCGACATTACAGCCATCTGCGCAGTGTATGCTTTCGTCGAAGCAACTGCAATTTCAGGCCCGGCGTACGTATGAAGTGTAAAATCCGCCTCCCGGGAGAGCGTCGATCCAGGAACGTTCGTAATTGTGATTGACGGGTGCCCCTGTTTTTTCACGTTTACAAGCACACCACGGCTGTCTGCGGTTTCTCCGCTTTGGGAGATAAAGATAAACAACGGCTTTTCAGAAAGAAGCGGCTGGTTATACAAAAACTCGCTCGCAATGTGTACTTCCACCGGCTTCTGCCCAATTTTCTCGATCATTTCCTTACCTACAAGCCCGGCATGATAGCTTGTACCTGCTGCCAGAATATAAATACGGTCAGAATGATTGATCGCCGCACGAATATCTTCTTCAAGCTTAATGTCTCCATCTTCATCCTGGTATTTCTGGATGATGTTGCGAATAACAAACGGCTGCTCATCAATTTCTTTTAACATAAAATGGTCGTACGTGCCCTTTTCTGTATCGGACTCATCAATGTCTGTCACAAAAGGTTCGCGTGTCTGAACGGCTCCCTCCAGGTCTTTTACCTGAACAGAATCACGTGTCACAATAACGACTTCTTCATCCATAATTTCAATAAACTGCTTCGTCGTATGAAGCATTGCCATCGCATCCGAAGCAATAACGTTTTTCCCTTCTCCTAAACCAACGAGGAGCGGGCTCTTATTTTTTCCGACATAGATGGTTTCTTCATCATCGTTGTCGATTAATGCCAAAGCGTAGGATCCTTTTAGAAGAGCCAAAGTACGCCGGAAGGCAGCTTCTGTTTTGAGCCCTTCCTGGCTGAACTTCTCTACAAGCTGCACGATAATTTCCGTATCAGTCTGGCTGCGAAGAGACACTCTGTCAAGGTAATGCTGCTGAAGCTGCTGATAGTTCTCAATGACACCGTTGTGTACAAGCGTAAAGCGGCCGCTGATGCTTTGATGCGGGTGCGCATTGTCCCGGCTCGGTGCTCCGTGTGTCGCCCAGCGCGTGTGACCGATGCCTATCGTTCCGGAAGCCTGGCCGTTTACCGTTTCTTCAAGAGCGGCAATGCGTCCTTTTTCCTTGTATACACTAACTCCGTCGTTGTCCACTACCGCTATACCTGCAGAATCATATCCCCGGTACTCTAGTTTATGAAGTCCCTTTAACAAAATGTCCGACGCCTGCTCATTTCCAATATACCCTACAATTCCACACATACGTGGATACCCTCCTATAATCGGCGGGGCATAAGCATATGTCGCGGGACATTTACTGATGCCCCACTCGTCTCGTTTAGTTTTTTATTGATGTTATCTTCACGGGTGCTCATTCACAATTCTATTTACCAGTTTTATGCCTGTGTCCTGGCCTTTAGCCACGAAGTCGCCTTCATGATTTGAGCCAGTACTTTCAGCTGAGACATGCAGCCGGGAGGCATCCGCCGATTACTCGATAAACCTCCACCTCGTCAACTGTTTTGTTATTCGTTCCAAAACAGTCCAAGCGCTTTCAATAATGAAACTTTACTCCTGCTCCTTTCTTCACTAGATTTATACATAATAATACGCTATCTGCTTGCTGTAATCAATTGTGAAATTGTGAAATTTTTTCATGCAAATATGTATATTTCCTATTTTTAAGAAACACTTAATATTAGTCGCAATCTGCATGAAAAAGTTACGCCCCCGTATCAACGTTGCCGGAATTAATTTATTTTAAACGTAAAAAAAACACCGGGGGCGGCCCCGGCGCATTATAATTATTTATCCAAGCCCATTTCTGTCTGGACTACGTCAGCAATTTCTTTTACGTAATTGTTGCACAGCTCTTCTGTTTCAGCCTCCGCCATCACCCGGACGAGCGGCTCGGTGCCGGAAGGACGCACAAGAATTCTTCCTTTGTCCCCGGTTTCAGCTTCAATCCGGTCTATCACTTCTTTAACCTTTGGATTATTTTCCACCTCGTATTTATCCGTTACGCGGACATTAACCAGCTTTTGTGGAAACCTCGGCATTTCGGCGGCAAGCTCCGATAATTTTTTGCCTGATTTCTTCACCATATCCACGAGCTGCAATGCGCTCAGCATTCCATCTCCTGTGGTGGTTAAATCAAGGAAAATCAGGTGCCCGGATTGTTCTCCGCCCAGGCTGTATCCGTTTGCCCGCATTTCTTCCATGACGTGACGGTCACCCACCTTTGTCTGTACCGTTTCAACATCAACCTCCCGAAGAGCTTTATGCAGGCCGATGTTGCTCATAATCGTCGTTACTACCGTGTTTTTATTCAGCATCAGCTCCTGCTTCAGATGCTTGCCGCAAATATACATAATCTGGTCACCATCAACAATATCGCCATTCTCATCTACAGCAATCAGCCGGTCCGCGTCGCCGTCAAAGGCAAGACCGAGGTCCGCACCTTTTTCAACAACGAAAGCAGCCAGAGCTTCCGGATGTGTGGAGCCGACGCCCTCGTTAATATTAATTCCGTCCGGGTTGTTTCCAATGGTAGAAATATCAGCCTCAAGGTCTGCCATTAAATGCGGAGCTAAAGAAGAGGCTGCCCCGTTTGCACAGTCGAGAGCAATATGCAGACTCGAGAAGTCCTCACTGACTGTATTTTTCAAAAACTGGAGATACTTCTGACGGCCTTCAAAATAGTCATTGACGCTTCCAAGCTGTCCTCCAACCGGGCGAGGCATCCGGTCGTCTCCTTCAAGATAGCGCTCGATTTCCGCTTCCTGCTCGTCATTCAGCTTGAACCCATCTGCTCCGAAAAATTTGATGCCGTTATCTGCAACCGGGTTATGCGAAGCAGAAATCATAATCCCTGCCTGAGCACTGACTGCCTTGGTTAAATAAGCTACTCCGGGAGTGGTAATGGTTCCCAGGCGCATCACTTCCACCCCAATGGAAAGAAGCCCGGCCACCATCGCCCCTTCAAGCATTTCCCCGCTGATCCTTGTATCCTTGCCTATTAGCACTTTTGGTTGTTCGTGATCTTTCGTTAACAAATAGCCGCCCGCACGCCCAAGCCGGAAAGCAAACTCCGGTGTAAGCTCTGTATTGGCAACACCCCTGACTCCATCTGTACCAAAATATTTCCCCATGGTTAAATCTCTCCTTTATTCTTACACAATTCCCTGATGGTGTTTACTGCTGTTCTTCGTCTGTTTCATTATTTTCGTCCGCAGGAGCTTCCTCTTCATCTTCTGCAGGAGGTTCTTCTGTGTCTCCGGTTCCGTCTTCTTCTGTGTCCCCAGTATCTGTTTGCGGATCTGTTTCTGTATCCTGTTCGTTTGATCCGTTTCCGTCTTCTGCACCTTCTGTCGAATCATCCTGACCGGAAGAGCCGCCGTCCCCTTCATTTTGACCAGACTCTCCGGGGTCATCTGTATTTTCGTTTTGCTGCTCTTCCGGCGCCTCATTTTCCGGCTCTGTTTCTTCTTCCGTTTCGTCTCCGCTTTCTTCCTGCTGAAGGGTTACTTCCACATTCTCCCTCGCTGGAGAAATCTGCACTCCTTGCGGTCCGCCCGCTTCCACAGGAAGAATATAGGACTCTTCATTCGAAGAGCCGCTGCCGCTCCAAAGAGCCTCCAACGTAATATCTTCAGCGCTTACACCTTCAAGTGCCCCCGCATCTCCATATATTTGTACATCCATTTGCCCTGACGAAGGGTTTACCCAGCTCGTCGATGCCCCTGAAGGCAAATTCACAATAGAAATAGGCACATCTTCAAGCGTAGCCTGTTCTTCCCCCTCTATCGTCACAGATGCACTTAAATTTTCAGGATTTGTCCGCTGGATGCCATCCGGAAGCTGTACGTCCAGTTCATACGTTCCGCTTTCACTGATTTCATTCAAGTCGAGAGCCGCATTAATGCTTTCTGTACTCTGCACTGCTTCCTCGCTGCCGTAAATAGTTACTGCTTCATCGGAAACCGTGACTTCACTAATTGCTGTATCTGCACTCAAACTTCCCGTTCGTTCGACGTTCACAGGCACCTCTTTTGAAGGAGCATCAGCAGACAACTCCACTGATGCTTCCTGCGGTTCTATATTGACGTCCAGTTCATTGCCTTCCGTATCGAGCGCCACTATCGGGAAGTTTCCATTGATGTCCCCATCTGCTTCAGATACATCCACCTGGGCAACCACCCGGTCAATTTGTTCGATAATTGTTCCGGCCCCGCTCACCGTCACTTCCTCGGGGCTGACGGTCGGGTTCCCAAAAGAAAACTCTTGATTCTGCTCTTCATTCAAAATTTGTGTTTCAAGCGGAAAGGTCGTTTCCTGCTTTTCCTCAAGCGTCACCGTCGCGTACTCCGGTGACGGAGTCACTTCCAGGTCTGTCGGAAAATCCCGGTGGCTTACCTGAACGTTGTGTGTTCCGGCGCCCAGATTCTGCATATCTAAATATAATTCATAACTGTCCGACCGGGAGAGACGAAACAGCATAATAGCCGTCTGTGAACCGGCGAGCGTAACATCTGCGTTCTCTGTCATATTTGTAACAGCATATTCTTCTTCATTGTACTCCGGGGTAATGTTCACATCTTCGATTGTATATGTTTGATCTTCCCCGTCCGGCACGACCCCGGCATTATTTACCGTAGGATCCATATTCACAATTAAGTAAAGCATCACGGCAAAAGCAAGAGAGATAAAGCGGACAAACCACTTGTTTGCAAAAAGCTTATCCATCTTTTTTCCCTCCCCACTGCCAGATACTTGATGAATTGTTTTCTGCCATCAAATCCTTTTCAAGCATTTTACGGAGTGTTTCCTCATCAACATCACGGTGAAGATCTCCGTTTTTAGTAATGGATATGCTGCCGGTTTCTTCCGACACAGCCAGCGTAAGTGCGTCCGTTACTTCACTCACCCCGAGAGCGGCACGGTGCCTCGTGCCCAGCTCTTTTGAAATAAAGGGGTTTTCTGACAAAGGAAGGTAGCAGGCAGCGGCAGCTATTTTGTTCTCTCTCATCACTACCGCCCCGTCATGAAGCGGAGTATTCGGAATAAAAGTATTAATCAGCAGCTCTGATGTAATGTTTGCATCCATGGAAATGCCGGTTTCAATATAATCATTCATTCCTGTTTCGCGTTCGATGGAAATCAGCGCCCCGATACGCCTTTTCGCCATATACTTTGTTGATTTCATAATGGCATCAATAGTTTTTAACGTTTCGTCTTCTTCTACATAAGAAGCTCTCCCGAAGAGCCTTCCCCTGCCGAGCTGTTCAAGGGCACGCCGGAGTTCCGGCTGAAATATGATAATAATTGCAAGCAGTCCGTATGTAACCGAGTTCCCCATAATCCATTGAAGCGTCCGCAGACCAAAAAAACTGCTTATAAACCAAACAGCTAAAATAACAGCAATGCCTTTTACCAGCTGGACGGCCCGAGTGCCCCGGATAATCGTGATCGCTTTGTAAATGACATACGCCACCAGCGATATGTCTACGACAATTCGTATGATGTTAAGTAAATCGAAATCTTGTCCAGCAAACATGGCACTTCCTCCAATTGATTCTATCGCGTAAGCAAAGTAACGGTTATATTATATCACAATCACTTCTATTCTCTGCGTGCTTTATTTGGATTTTCGGCAAATTTTATTATACAGTTTGTCTCCGGAATAATATGCAAACAGCAGCACGCTCTGCCGAAAGCCTGCTGCTGTTTTATAAACGCCTGTATTATGACGCTTCTTCGTCATCCATATGCCAGGCTTCCTGACTTATTCGTTTCGTATGGTACCAGATCCACTCAAGCACCTGGTCCACTTCCTCAATATTGCCGGAAACGCTGCCCGCCGAAGCCATGTACGGCTCCCCATTGATCACCGTAAGGTCCCCATTTACGTTCCCGTGCACATCAACCTCTCCGTTTCGAACGGTTAAATCACCCTGCACTGTTTCATCCTCCGGTATGATTACTGCATTGTTATCGTAATCAATATTTACGTTCGCCCGGTCGCCAGTGACCGTCATTTCAGCTCCCGCCTGATCATTCCAGGCAAAAAGCACACTTGAAGCCATCAGCACAATAAACATGGAAACTGCAACCAGCACAGGATGCTGCCTGGACCATGTTTTCCAGGCTGTCCGTTTTCTTTTCTTAGGCAGTTCTTTCATGACGCTGTCAGTAAAAGTCTCCGGAGCCCAAACGTGCGACGTTCCCTGCACTATTGTCACTGTCCGCTTCAACTCCTGGAGACGGTGCGCGCATTCCGGATTTTTTTTGATGTACGTATGGAACTTTTCTTTTTCGCGTTCATCCATATCGCCGTCAATGTAGCGCTGGATATACTCTTCCTCCCGCTCGTTTAAAGCCATGGTCCCACCCCCCTCATTCACGTGTTTCCCAAATGTTTTCTTAAAGCTTCGCGCCCCCTGTGCACATGCGTTTTCACCGTATTTTCGGGAAGATCCAGTATGTCACTGATTTCCTGAATGGAAAGATCTTCAATGTAGCGAAGGACGATAGCTGTCCGGTATTTCGGCGGCAGCTTCAATATCCCTTCCTGCACCCACTCCTGCATTTCCATTGTCACAACCTGTTCATCCGGCAGCTTGTCCGGCGAAGAAAGCTGCGAATATCCATCGAGCCCTTCCGCCCCAGGTATTTCTGCGTCCAGGGAATAGTCCGGCTTTTTCTTACGGAGACGATCGATGCAAAGATTTGTCGTAATACGGAAAAGCCAGGTGGAGAATTTTCTTTTTTCGTCATAGCTCTCAATGTTGGCATATGCTCTCAAAAATGCTTCCTGGGCCATATCCTGAGCTTCGTAGGCATTGCCCACCATCCGATAGGCGATTTGATAAACCTTGTCCTTATATAAATCAACCAATTCCCGAAAAGCTTCCTGATCTCCGTCTTTTTTCACTTCTTTCACTAGCCGTTTCACTGTTGCATCCATTTGGCGACCTCCACCTCGTGGGACTATACATACGTTCAATAAGTCTATCCGTTTCATTTATTCAACAGCCTTCGGCTGCTTAAGACATATTTACTATGGTAATTTTTTCAATTCATCCAATTGTAACACGGTTTTCATCTCCTATCTTTATCCATATTACTATTTGTGCACCCTCTAGAACCATAGTCACATTTTGGAAAATATGGCATAAATACCTTTGAAAATGAGTTAAAATGGGTAATAATGTAAACATGAACGAAATAGGAGGTGAAGAACGTTTGTCTCAACAATATTTACGGCAGGAAATAGAACAAACAAGAGACAGACTCCATCAACTGACTTCCACTCATACGGCTTCTCTGGTTTCCGATGATGTCCTGGCTTTAAGTAAAGAACTGGATGTTCTTTTAAATAAATATGAGCTTATGTCCCGTAAAACTCTTATGCACTCGTCGTAAATGCATAAGAGTTTTTCTATGCCCGCGTATTCTACCATGATTCTTTCAGACATTCACCCCCGAAGGGTTAAAAGCCTTAAAATTGACATAAAAAAACAGCCCTTCAGGCTGAATGCGTTCATGTTGTTTGGTGGAGCCTAGCGGGATCGAACCGCTGACCTCCTGCGTGCAAGGCAGGCGCTCTCCCAGCTGAGCTAAGGCCCCCTGAGTATATTTGATTTAACAAAAATGGAGCGGGTGATGGGAATCGAACCCACGACATCAGCTTGGAAGGCTGAGGTTTTACCACTAAACTACACCCGCATAATCTATATATAAATCAATACTGTTCATACTATCACTGCTTATCCTGCTCGTCAAATAATGGAGCGGAAGACGGGATTCGAACCCGCGACCCCCACCTTGGCAAGGTGGTGTTCTACCACTGAACTACTTCCGCAGTTCAAAGCATGGATAATTACAATGGTGAGCCATGGAGGATTCGAACCTCCGACCCTCTGATTAAAAGTCAGATGCTCTACCAACTGAGCTAATGGCTCGTATTAATGGTGGAGGGGGACGGATTCGAACCGCCGAACCCGAAGGAGCGGATTTACAGTCCGCCGCGTTTGGCCAACTTCGCTACCCCTCCACGTGGTGCCGGCCAGAGGACTTGAACCCCCAACCTACTGATTACAAGTCAGTTGCTCTACCAATTGAGCTAGACCGGCGCGTGGAAAACTCGCTACATGCCTTTCGGCAAAAGCAGCTTTATGTATGGTGACCCGTACGGGATTCGAACCCGTGTTACCGCCGTGAAAGGGCGGTGTCTTAACCACTTGACCAACGGGCCGTAAGCTGAATTAAAGTTTTCTTTCATTGCTACAATAAAGTATTCTAAAGCATTTTTTCCTCTCTTGCAACCAAATTACTATATTCAAAAAAGTTTGATATTTTTATATTTTGCTTTGTCAGTATATAAAAAGCCGGCCTGTCGTCACAGGCCGGCTGAACAATTATTGTCGATTGGATGCAGAGCCTGTTTTTGTGGCGCCTTTACTTCCCTGGCCGCTTTGAAGAGAAAACAGGTTGGAATCGATTGAAAACGTCAGTCTTTCTCTTTCCCGTTTCCGCTTTAATGCCAGTTGAATTAACTGGTGAATCAATTCGCTGTAGCTTTTCCCAGCCGGATCCCATAGATAGAAGGAAAGCGAGCCCGGGATCGTATTGATTTCATTTACAAATACTGTTTCGGTGCTGTCCTCAATCAGGAAATCGATTCGGGAGACGCCGCTGCAGCCGAGAATTTGGAACGTATCCTTGGCCAGCTCCCGTACTTCGCCTGCTTTTTCCTCTGTGATGGGCGCCGGGATTTCCCGGTCTGTCGCTTCCATCCCCTTGGATGAACTACCGTTTTTACCGCCCTGATATTTGTCTTTATAGCTCAATATTTCATCTGTTTTGAGCACCTTTTCAATCACTGATGCTTCTACGTCTTCATAGTCGCCAACAACAGAGCAGTTCACCTCTGTCATACCTTCAAGCATTTTTTCCACGAGAATTTTCCCTGCGAATTCAGTGGCTTCTTCCACCGCCTGCTCCAGTTCTTCCCGATTTTTTGCTGTGCCGATACCGACGCTTGAACCAAGGTTAGCCGGTTTTACAATTACCGGATAGTGCACACTTTCTTCAATCATAGCGATGACACTTTCGGTATCCTCTGCCCAGTGGTTGCTGTAGAACCAGACATCATTTAGTACTGGCAGACGGGAGTCTCTTAAAATCTGTTTCATCATCACCTTATCCATGCCTACGGCCGAAGAGGCTACGTCGCAGCCGACGTAAGGCAGGCCGTAAAGCTCAAACAGCCCCTGAAGCGCTCCGTCTTCGCCGAACGTTCCGTGAACAATTGGAAAAGCAACATCAATGGCTGCCACTTCTTTTTTACCAAATTTAGGTGCGGGCTTTTTCTGAAGGACAACATTGTCTTCTTCTCCGTACGTAATCAGCACCTGCTGAGCCTCGTTCAATAATTTCGGCATGTCTTTGTAGGCTTCAATGTCCCTTAAAATATCGCCGGTATACCATTTTCGTTCTTTATTGATATAAATCGGAACAATTTCGTAACGGTCTTCATCCATGGATTCCATAGCCTGTACAGCTGAAATGACAGAAACCTCGTGTTCGACAGAAATGCCGCCGAAAAATACTCCTATTCTCGTTTTCATATTATTCCACTCCCTATGTCTTTACTCGTTGAATGAATCCGGAAGGTCATTTTCAAGCAGTACCACAGATGGCCGGGTGGCAATTTCGTTCATTTTTGCCAAAGCGTCCTGAAGATCTGAGGCAACGTACAGCTGCTCTTCCGGATAATTTTTTTCTTTTAATCCGTCCTGAAGCGGTACAGTCTGTTTCTTCCCGACCAAAATAATGAAATCACACGCATCTGCCATGTAAGTACCGAGCGCTTTATTTAATTCGTATTCTTTTTCCCCAAGCTCAACCATTCCCGGTGTTATGGCAATTTTGTATTCCGGCATATGACTCAATACTTCCATAGCCATCTTAGAGCCAACCGGATTGGAGTTAAAGCTGTCATCAACAATCGTAATGTTCCCGTTCGTTTTCTTAAGCTCCAGACGGTGTTCCACCGGCTGTGCCTTCCGCAGCGCTCTCGCTATTTTTTCAAACGAGATGCCCTTCTCAGATCCAATAGCCACAGCAGCTAAAATATTATAAATATTATGGCGGCCGAGCAGTTTAGTCTGAATCTCTGCAGTGGTGCCGTCGTATTTTACCACGGTAAACGACGTTCCTTTGGAAGAGTATCCAATATTTTTGGCCCGGTAGTGCAGATCTTCGGCATCGATGCCGTAGTAAATCGTACGGCATTGATTCTGCTGCTCGTAGCTCATAATGTTTTCATCGTCTTTGTTTACAAAGGCAGTACCTTCCTGCGGAAGCGTTTCGACAATTTCAAATTTGGTTTTTTTGATATTATCGAGCGTTTTGAATGTTTCGAGGTGCTGCTCGCCTACCGCCGTTAAAACGCCGTACCGCTGGTGCACAATGTCACAGATTTCTTCGATGTCTCCCGGCCTTTTCGCGCCCATTTCAGCAATAAAGATTTCATGGTAGGGCTTCAGCATCGTACGGATCGTTTTCGTCACACCCATCGGTGTATTGTAGCTTTCCGGTGTCATGAGCGTATTAAATTCAGAGGAAAGAACTGTTTCAAGCATATGCTTCGTGCTTGTTTTCCCGTAGCTTCCCGTGATGCCTATAACTTCAAGATCCGGCATCGATTTAATAATTCGTTCTGCATCATTGACGTAGTGCTGACTGATTTTCCGTTCCATTGGATAATTAATATAGTTTGCGCCCATTGTAATAAAATACGTAAGAATCGTCGCAATGACTGTTAAAAACACGAGCCACCCAAACGTATAAAATAAAGCCGTGTTACCCAGGAGAAGCCCTGCTGCAGTAAACAGCGCAAAAAGAACACTGATGGTGATAAACAACCGCTTCACCCGCGCCGTGATTACCAGTGCCTTTTTCTCCTGCAGCTGCGGCATGGTCAGGGCCATAAAAAGAAAATAAAGAAAGCCAATAATCAGCCCTAATGCTTCTGCTCCGAAAAGAAACGGCACGACAGCTACAAGGCCGATCGTGTTCCGGAGCGGAAATGCTCTCGAAGCGTGCCCTTTAATCCATCCCCAGAAGCGCTCGTTCTTGTAGGAATTCTGCTGAAGCATATGTGTGCTCCGTTTCGTAAAGCGCACCGTGTAAAACGCCCAAGCCGCAAGGTATAGAATTGCTAATATAGTGTTAATCATGCTGTGCGGCCTCCTGATTTTCGTTTCTTAAAAAGTGATCAATGATGATTAAAAACTCATTTAAATTGTCAATGTACGAATAATGGCCGGCCCCGCGCAGCACGACAAGGCCCGCATTTGGCATTTTCTGCTCCATGATCCTGGCGTCCGATACAGGAGTTGCCTCGTCATTTTCTCCCCATACGAGCAGTACTGGAGGCGTAACATGCTCAAAATGGTGCTGCAGGTCTTCATTGACGACCTTCACCATAGTCTGCTGCATCACCCCGGAAACATTTTGGTAATCTGCCGATCCGACCCGGCCTTTGACTTTGTTTAGAATTTCCTGCTCACGATTTTTTAATCCCGGCAGCTTCAGCAGCTTTTTAAAGGTTTTATACGTATATACTTTTACGTAATATTTCAGCTTTCGTTTTGGCTTAACACCCGCGCTGTCCACCAAAATAATTTTTTTCACCGGATTGCCCGCCGCTGCGTACTTAATAGAAACCCGGCCTCCGAAGGAGTGACCGATGAGAATCGGGTTCTCTATACCGGTTTTCTGCAGCCATTTTTTCAGCATTTCAGTGTAGTCACCGACCGTCCAGGATTCGGGCGGCTCTCCGCTTTGACCAAAGCCTGGAAAATCAATAGACCAGACCCGGAAGTTCTTTTCCAGCAATTGATGCACCGGGGCAAATGCTTGAATGTTTGCGCCCCATCCATGTAATAAGACGACATCCTCCCCTTCGCCAGAAACATGGTAGTTCACGTTAATCCCATCTATATCTATATACACAGTGAGACTCTCCTATTCTAATTTTTCTATATTCTGCTCGGTGCAGACCTGCCATTTATAGCCGTACTCTATGTAATAAGTCTTCATAACACAGTAAAAGTCAGCTGAGATACACTTCCCAGTAATTTTTCATATACACAAATCCACCACTTTATATTATCACATAATCTTAAAGACGAGAATGACGACTTTGTGATTCGTCGAAGTGTCTGGACATCCTCGTTCATTATATTTGTTTCCAGGTTTTGTTTCAGTTAATATATGATAGTTCCATACAAAAACAACTTCCCTGAAACTAATAATAGAAAGCGTGAAATTTTATGACGAATGAGTCTTTACACGTCGGCCCGGCTCAGAAAAAGAAGCTTATTTTTCTGGTAGCTTTGATTTTAACCATTGCAGTTATGAACGGCACCATGTTTAACGTAGCCATTCCGGATATCCAGTCGTATTTCGGCATTCCTTCCTCCCAGGTCAGCTGGGTGCTTACCTCGTACATTATGGTCTACGCTATCGGGGCCTTGATGTATGGAAAATTAGCAGACTTTTATTCCATTAAAGCTCTGCTTACCTTTGGCATCATCCTTTTTGCCGCCGGTGCAACGCTCGGCCTTTTTTCTCAAAGCTTTGCCATGCTTCTCGTCGCCCGGGTGCTTCAGGCGGCAGGCGGAGCAACCATTCCCGCACTCGGTTTTGTGATACCTGCCCGCTTTTTCCCGGAGGATAAAGGCCGCGTCTTTGGTCTGATTTCTTCTACAGTAGCCTTCGCTTCCGGCGTGGGACCAATTGTTGGAGGGCTGCTCGGAGGATGGCTCAGCTGGCGTTATTTGTTTTTATTCTCTATTCTATCGCTTTTAGCCCTGCCTTTTCTCAGAAAATGGCTGCCGGATGAAGAAAAACGCTCCGGGTTTATCGATTATTTAGGAGCCGCGCTTTTCGGAGCAGCCATCGCCGGAATTTTACTGTTTGTGACTACTCTTCAATGGATCTTTCTATTTATGTTTATTGTCTTTATGGCTGTTTTCTCTGTTCGGACGGCGAAAGCGGATGATCCGTTTATCCGCCCGTCTCTTTTGAAAAACAAATATTATACCGTCACCATTTTGACGAGCTTTCTCGGAGTGTGCAGCATGTTCGGACTTTTGTTTATCATTCCGCTTATGACCAGAGAGCTGTATGAACTTTCCACTACGCAGATCGGCCTTGTTATCTTTCCGGGAGCAATACTTGCCGGCTTTCTCGGACGCACTGGGGGCGACCTTGCAGACCGCCACGGCCCAAAAGTAGTCGTTATCGCCGCCCTGGTTTTCATTGCTTTTGGAACAATGCTGCTTTCCGGGTTTGCCGGCGTTTCCGCGGTCGCTGTCTCTGTTGTTCTAATCATCGCCTATATAGGCTTTCCTCTTATCCAGAGCTCGACCGCCAATATTTTGTCTTCTGTTCTTAAAGAAAATGAAACAGGCGTCGGCATTGGCATGTTCAACCTGATGAACTTTATGGCTGGAGCCTTCAGCAGCGCAATCTTTGGAGCTGTGCTGGAAATTCAGGGCGTAACCACTTCGTTGAACCCGTTTGCTTCCGGAGGCAGCAGTGCCATTTATTCTAACGTTTATCTCGCCCTGACCCTGATTTCTCTGTTCGCCCTTGCCATGTTTATGTACACCTTCCGTGCCTTCCGGGTCGCACCACAGTCGGAGAAAAATACTGAATAAAGAGATCGGCCCAGTGCCGGTCTCTTTTTTGCTATAATAGACAAAATCAAACCGAAGGGAGCGGTGACTTGTGCAGAGACGCCGTGTATCCGTAAGCGATTTAGCTTACGAGGCTTTAAAGCAAAACATTATTGAATTTCATTATTCTCCAGGGCAGGCGCTTCGCGAGGAACAGTTAACTGAAGAAATCGCAGTAAGCCGTACGCCGCTCCGTCAGGCGCTCTACCGTCTCGAGCTCGAAGGATTAATTGTAAAAAAAGCGAATGGACGTATGGAAGTCCAGGCGCTCAGCATTGAAGAAGCCGTCGATATTTTTGCCGTCCGGGAAGCGCTCGAAGGACTTGTGGCCTCAGAAGCTGCCATGCGGGCATCCTCTGAGGCTGTAGCAGCTATGAAAGAAGCACTTCTGCATATGGCTGAAGCAGATGAACGATTCACTTCCATTACGTATGGCAGCCGCTTCCATCATTTATTATATGAACACGCTTCGCCTACGGCGGTTCAGTTTTTAAACCAGCTGAACAGCCGCCTTGAAAGATACCGGCGACTCAGCGGGTACCGGCACCCTGATTATACAATCGACACTCCAGTATCTGAACACGAAAAAATCCTGTCTGCTATCGAACAAAAAGATGGCCCGGCGGCCGAGCATTACATGCGTGCCCATATTCGCAGAAGCTTAGCCTCTACGAAAGAAACGCTTGAATTTCATATTTCTTCTTTCTAGCAATGTGTCGAAAAGGGCTTTGCCTTTTTCCAAATAATTGTATACAATTATACAAAGAAACAGCTCATATTTTTAACCGTTTATGAAAACGCTTTAAAAATAAAGGAGGCACCACTATGTCTGCAGAGAACGAGTACAGCCCCGGACTCGAAGGTATTATTGCCGCCGAGACGTCGATTTCCTATCTTGATGTCGATCAGGAACAAATTGTTATACGCGGATACGACCTGATTGAATTAGCAGAAAACCGTCATTTTTTGGATGTTGCTTATTTGCTGCTTTACGGCTCTCTTCCAAACGCAGCAGAGAAGGAGTCGTTCCAGGACCGCCTTTATCAACAGCTCGAACTGCCCGAATCTCTGACTTCTTCCTTTTCAGTATTTCCTGCTTCGATGAGCGCCATGGATATGCTCCGTACCGGCATTTCCCTGCTTGCCGGCTCCGAGAAGCATATGCATGACCATTCCCCGGAAGCAAACCAGGAAAAAGCAGTTAAACTGCTCGGTGCTATACCTGCCATTGTGGCGGGCAGCTATCGTACACAGCAGCATGAACCGCTAATTTCTCCAGACCCTTCAATGTCTTTTAGTGCCAATATGCTTCACATGCTCACCGGGAAAACGCCTACAGCATTGGAAACCGAAGTGTTTGATCAGTCTCTTGTGGCTTACATTGAGCATGAAATGCCGAACTCTACCTTTGCAGCCCGGGTGATTGCTTCCACCCAGGCCGATATGTATGGTGCCTTCACGGGGGCGGTAGCTTCTCTGAAAGGTCCTTTGCATGGGGGAGCCAACGAAGCCGTTATGCATCTATTGCTGGAAGCCGGCACCCCGGATGGAGTCGAGCGACTCTTCCGGGAAAAACTGTCCAACAAAGAACGGATCATGGGATTTGGCCACAGGGTATATATGAAAAAAATGGACCCGCGCGCCCAGTTGATGAAAAAATCGCTGCACCGACTCGCCGAAAAGCAGGATCGCATGGACCTGTATGATATGTGCGTACGCGGTGAAGAGCTTATTGCAGAAGAAAAAGGACTGCATCCAAACCTGGACTATTATGCAGCGCCGGTGTATTATCTGCTCGGCATCCCCATTGACCTGTATACGCCTATCTTTTTTGCATCGCGGGCAGCCGGACTCGGGGCCCACGTGATCGAGCAGCACAGCAATAACCGTTTGTTCCGTCCGAGAGTCAATTACACCGGGCCGCGGGACATTACGTTAACCTAAAGGAGGAAATGAGGATGAACCAGACGATGCAGCAGACAGATGCTTTACTGACCGATATTGCCCACTATGTATACGATCAGGAAATCTCAAGCGGCGAGGCGTATGACACTGCCCGCTATGTATTAATGGATACGTTAGGGGCAGGGATTCTGGCATTAAGATATCCAGAGTGCACTAAGCATCTGGGTCCTATTGTTCCAGGCACAATCGTCCCAAACGGTGCCCGCATGCCAGGCACCCAGTTTGAACTCGACCCGGTACATGCTGCCTTTAATATTGGCTGCGCGATCCGCTGGCTCGATTATAACGATACCTGGCTTGCCAAAGAATGGGGTCACCCTTCAGATAATCTCGGGGGCATCCTTGCCACCGCAGACTATCTAAGCCGGCAGCGCGTGGCAGAAGGCAGGGAGCCTCTAACGATGAACGACGTTTTAACCGCCATGGTGAAAGCCCATGAAATTCAAGGATGCATCGCTTTAAATCACAGCTTTAACCGGGTCGGGCTCGACCACGTGCTTCTCGTTAAAGTAGCTACGACAGCAGTGGTCACCCATATGCTTGGCGGCAGTAAACAGGAGATGATCAACGCGGTTTCCAACGCCTGGGTGGATAACTCCAGTCTTCGTACGTACCGCCATTATCCTAACGCCGGCTCCCGTAAATCCTGGGCCGCCGGTGATGCCACGAGCCGCGGAGTCCGCCTCGCTTTAATGGCTGTCAAAGGCGAAATGGGATATGCTACAGCTCTTTCTGCCAAAGGCTGGGGCTTTCAGGATGTAATGATGAATGGAGAAGAGCTGTCTGTGCCAAAAATGGATGCCTACGTGATGGAGCACGTCCTGTTCAAAGTCTCCTTCCCGGCTGAATTCCACGCCCAAACCGCTGTGGAAGCCGCTATTGAACTGCACCGGGATGTAAAAGAACGGCTGCAGGATATTGAACGCATCGACATTGTTACTCACGAAGCTGCTATCCGTATTATCGATAAAACCGGCCCGCTGCAAAACCCTGCAGACCGGGATCACTGCCTGCAGTATATGACAGCCGTCGGCTTGATCTTCGGCCGGCTTGACGCTGATCACTATGAGGATTCCGCTGCTGCAAATCCGGTGATTGACCAGCTCCGGAACAAAATGATCGTGAAAGAAAACAAACAGTACACTGAAGATTACCTGGATCCATCTAAGCGTTCCATTCCCAATCAGGTGCAGGTTCATTTTATGGACGGCACGAGCACCGCTCCAGCAGAGGTGGAATACCCGCTTGGCCACCAGCGCCGCCGGGAAGAGGCCAAGCCGCAGATTATCGAAAAATGCCGGCAGAATCTGAATGCTCACTTTCCGCCGAAACAGGCCTCCCTGCTTCTGGAACAAATGCTCGACCATGACCGGCTGGCAGAAACTCCTGTTCATCACTTTATGTCAGACTGGGTTTACTAAAAGGAGGAAATACATTGAGTTGGTTAACTGAAGAACCTGTTTCCCAAAAAGAACTCGCCCAATTATTTCGTGACCGTATTACGCAGAAGCCGGCAGTGAAGATTCCCGGTGTTCATGACAGCATGTCTGCACTGATCGCCAGAAACACCGGCTTTGACATTTTATATCTATCCGGCGCTGCCTATACAGCGAGCCGTGGCCTGCCGGATCTTGGCATCATTCATTCCCATGAAGTTGCTGAACGGGCCCGGGATATTGTCCGCGCAGCAAAGCTCCCGCTGCTCGTTGATATTGATACCGGCTTTGGGGGAGTGCTTGATGTGGCACGCACCGCCCGGGAAATGACCGAAGCCGGTGTGGCCGCCGTCCAGATTGAAGATCAGGACCTCCCGAAAAAATGCGGGCATTTAAACGGCAAAAAACTGGTATCGGCTGAAGAAATGGTTCAAAAGATTAAAGTTATTAAAGAAGTAGCTCCGACGCTAGCCGTTATTGCCCGTACCGACGCCAAAGGTGTGGAGGGAATGGAAGCAGCTATGGAGCGGGCAGCCCTGTACCGGGAAGCGGGCGCAGACGGTATTTTTCCGGAAGCTCTCTCCGCAGAGGAGGATTTCCGACTGGCCGGAAAAAGCCTCTCCAGCACGCCGCTGCTTGCTAACATGACCGAGTTTGGCCGCACCCCGTATTATCATGCTGATCAGTTTGAATCCTGGGGATTTAATATGATCATCTATCCGGTTACTTCCCTGCGGGCCGCTGCCAAGGCAGTCGAACGGGTTTTTCAGGAAATTCATGACAAAGGCACCCAAAAGGATATGCTTGAGGATATGCAGACACGCGAAGAGCTGTACCGTACTATTTCGTACTACGATTACGAAGCGTTGGATGAAAAAATCGCAAAAACCGAACTGCCGACAATTGATGAAGATTAAAAAATAAAGCCTGGGGGCACACCCCGGCTTTATTTTTCTTCTTCGCTGTTTGATGACTCTTCTTCAAGCTCTTCTCCGTAATACTCTTCCAGCACCCAGTCATTTTCGTGAAGCGTTTCGGCCAAATCCTCTCCTACATATCGCACGTGCCAGGGTTCATACTGATAGCCGGTAATATCCGTTTTATCTTCCGGATAGCGTATTACAAAGCCATACTCATGCGCATTTTCTTCAAGCCACTCCCCTTCTTTTGTGTCACCTAGATCTGTCGTTAACGAATAGCCGACGGATGAAGTGCTCACGTCCATAGCCAGCCCGCTTTGATGCTCACTTTCTCCGGCCCTTGCGCTATATTTGTTCGCTTCCTCCTCCCCGTCTTCTTCCGCGTTGGCCGCAAATATACTTTCCTGGCGGTCATACGAACGGTATCCCGACACAGCCGAAAGCTCAATTTCCTCTTCTTCAGCCTCCGCGAACATGCTTTCAAGCTGCGCTGCGGCTTCCTCTCTCATATACTTTTTCTGGGGTTCTCCCTCAAATGGAAAAGCCACATCCGGTATTACTAAGTTTTCCGGCTCATAATCTGACGGCAGGTGGTATTCCCGGTTAATTAATGCGTCTGTAGCCGAGGGATTCTCCAAATCCCCCTCTTCTCCTCTCTCAGGTGGCTCCTCTCCTACATCTGACTGTTCGTCATTCTCTGCCTGCTCTGTCTCCTCTTCTGCATCGCTCTCTGTTTCTTCCTGACTCTCTTCGTTACTTTCCTCAGGAGCGTCCGAAGAATTTTCTTCAGCTTCGTCACTCCCGCTGTCTCCGTTCCCGTTATTTGCACAGCCAGCGCTGACCAAAAGCCCTGACATTCCTGCAACGATCATCCATTTTTTCATCATGCGCATCCTTTCTCTGCCATTCAAGGCGGTCTTCATGCTTTCGTATTTACGAGACCGTCTGCCTAGTTAATTATTCCTTACTTCCTTAAGAATTTTTCCATCCGTCTTTATGTTAGCATCTCAAGCGCCGATATAAACAATAGAATCAAACATAAAAGGATTGATACGTATGGATAAGGCATCAATCATCGGTATTATAATAGCATTCGCAGCTATCATGAGCGGTATCGCCATAAAAGGGATGGAGCTTATCTCTTTGCTGAACCCGGCCGCTCTATTAATTATTTTTGGAGGCACGATCGCCACTGTAGTAATTGCTTTCCCTGGTAACGAATTAAAAAACGTCCCGAAGCTTTTCGGTGTTTTATTTAAAAACCAAAATGAATGGAGCGTCGCGCAGCTTGTTCCCATGTTCTCCAGCTGGGCACAGACGGCAAGAAAGGAAGGCCTTCTGGCTCTTGAAGGCGACGTACAGGACATTCAGGATCCCTTTCTCCGCAATGGTATGACAATGGCGGTGGACGGACAGAATTCGGACTTTATCCGTGACATTATGAGCGAAGAGCTCGAAGCCATTGAATCCCGTCATCAAACAGGCGTTTCTATTTTTACCCAGGCAGGAACCTACGCCCCTACACTCGGTGTCCTGGGCGCTGTGGTCGGTCTCATTGCGGCGCTTGCCGACATGTCTGACATTGATAAACTCGGAGAAGCAATCAGTGCTGCCTTCGTAGCCACCCTTCTGGGTATTTTCACCGGCTACGTACTCTGGCATCCTTTTGCCAATAAACTCAAGCGCAAATCCAAGCACGAAATCCATGTCCGCAGTGTCATGATTGAAGGTGTATTATCGGTTCAGGAGGGCCAGCCCCCAAAAACGATTGAACAAAAGCTTCTAATGTACGTTCCGGCGAAGGATCGCGAAAAGATTATGGAGGAAGCCCAGGAAACCGAATGGAAAGAAGGTACCGAAAATGGCTAGGCGGCGGCAGCGGAAAAAAGACGAGGAAGAGCACGTCAGTGAAGCGTGGCTACTCCCATACGCAGACCTCTTAACCCTGCTGCTTGCGCTGTTTATTGTGTTGTTTGCATCAAGTGAAGTGGATGCCCGGAAATTTGATCAGATCTCCGATTCCTTTAACTCGGTTTTCACTGGCGGAAGCGGCATTAATGAATCCGGAAGCTCTGTCGAAGAGCTGAATGCCGAAGATAATATCGATGAAAGCCCTCCGACAGCAATCGAAGAGGCTGAAGACCAAAACGAACTTGCCGAGCTTCAGGAAAGAGTGGAAGGCTTTATTGATGAACGGGGACTTGAAGGCCAGTTTACGACCCGCCTCTCCGATGATGGCCTGCTCCTTTCCATCAAAGACAATATTTTATTCAATGTTGGTGAAGCTGAAATACGCGAAGAAGCTCTTGAAACGGCTGAGGATATGTCCGAGCTGCTTGTATTAAACCCCCCTCGCAACATTATTATCAGCGGCCATACGGATGACACCCCTATCGCGAATGCGGACTTCAGCACAAACTGGGAGCTCAGTGTCATGCGGGCGGTCCATTTCATGGAAATTGTGCTCGAAAATCCTGACCTCGATCCAAGAGATTTCAGTGCCAAAGGGTTCGGCGAGTTTGAGCCGGTTGCTTCGAATGATACCGAAGAGGGCCGTGCCCAGAACAGACGCGTGGAGGTTTTAATTCTTCCGCGTAACCAAACCGAATCCTCCGAATGAGAAATATGAAATCAAAAACTGGCTGCCCTTCTACAGAGCAGCCAGTTTTCTATCTTTCCGTTTTTAATTGTTCTTTATTCTCTTCGTGGACATGCTTTAACGGTGCTTCAAATTTATGACGGTCAATAAATGCAAAAATGGCGCTCTCCACATATGGATCTTCCAACGATTTTTTCGTATTTTCAATATACCATTCTGAATCCCGGAGACGCTTCTCTATTTCTTCCGGCTTCGAAGCAACCAGGCCATGTCCCGGGACCACGGTATTGTATTTGCCGTCTTTCCATAGCTCATCCAGCTTCTTTAACGTAAACTGGTAGGACTCGCTGTTATATTCAATAATCGGGATCTCTACATTGCTTAAATAGTCCCCGGCGATACAAAGACCGAGCGGCTCTACGACCGCCGCCAGTCCATCCACGGTATGACCCGGCGCCAGGTAGAACGTAATTTTAGTTTCTCCTTCTGTAAGCACCTGCTCATCCGAGTCAACAATGATATCCGGTTTCGGATACATGGCTTCATAGCTGCGTTGAATATAGTATGCACTGTCAAATTCTTTCATTTCCTGCACAATTTCTTCTTTATCCGACCTGGCATTAAATCCACGGGAAGCAATGATAGTTGCTTCCGGGAAAGCGCCGGCTCCGATAATGTGATCGAAATCCGAATGAGTCAGCAGCAGATATACCGGCTGGCCCTTTTTTCGTTCTTCGACAAAATTCCTTATTTCCTCAATTTCGGCTGGAAGCCATGTAGGATCTGTGATTAATATTAAATCATCTGTCACTACGACAGTCGTATTCGTCTGATAGAGCTCGCTTTGAAATACGCTCCATTGTTCACGGTCTAATCTTTTTGCCACACTGATCACCTTCTTATTAGTCTTCATTTACAGTTTCTTTCCCGAAAATGAAAGTTTTCATTCATAAATTAAAGTATTATTTTATTGAATAATTATATAAATTCATATAAAAGCAGAGTGGCCGCTTTTTGCTTTTTATAAGCAAATCGTTCGCATTCACCTTCCCTTTCTCTTATCGTAAACATACATCCTAATACAAAAGGAGGGAATTTTATTGCTGAAGCAATGGATAAAAAGCCTCTCTTTCTCAAAACGCTGCTACTACTGCAGATCAAAAACTTCTTACATGCGCCCGTACTTCACAAAACAGGATGAAAAAGTCTTTGTCTGCGAAAAATGCCTTGAATACGCTGAAAGAAGGGCTATGCAGCGAGCGGACTAGGAAAAAACGTACGTCATTTTCGTTATATATATATCGTTTTACGCTTATCTCTTTTTTCGGTCCTGATCTATATTACAATAGAGAAAAAGAACGATTGGAATTGGAGGGGCCCCGATGAACGAACATGATAAGGAAATGCTCGAACTAATTGAAACTGGCGTGGTAACGTTAATGCGCCGGGCGGATTTTAAACGGACGCTTGACAGTCAGGCAAGCAGCCTGGACCGTTCCGCATATTTGATCCTTCAGGTACTGCACCAGCAGAGCCCCCGTTCTGCACGTGAGCTAGCTGATCACTTTCTCCTCGATATTTCGACGCTCAGTCGTCAGATTCACTCGCTGGAGAAAAAAGGTTTTGTCTCCCGCCGCCCGGATCATCACGACAAACGGGTCAACCAGATTTTTATTACGAACGAAGGGATTGAGGCAATCAATACGCTGAAGCAGGAACGGATTCATATGTATGACAGCCTGTTGGCTGACTGGGACAAGGAAGAGCGCGACCAATTTGCCCAGCTGCTCGAGCGATTTAATAACACCCTCGTACAAAAAAGGGGGCTTCCTTCTTCATAATGCATATGCCGGGCCCTGGACCAGGGCCTGATTTTTTTATCAAAAACAAGAACGTTTGTTCGTTTAAA
Organism: Marinococcus sp. LNSP9103-4; assembly: GCF_056034345.1. NCBI lineage: Bacteria > Bacillati > Bacillota > Bacilli > Caryophanales > Bacillaceae > Marinococcus > Marinococcus sp. LNSP9103-4. The sequence goes on from NZ_JBQLIA010000013.1 coordinate 38,754, forward strand.
ATATTTATTTTGAGGTATACCCTATAGAAAGAAACAATTGTTTCACCAAAGGAGGGCTGGGCCGTGGAGCGTGTTATTTTCCTTATCGACATGCAGTCGTTCTACGCCAACGTTGAAAAGCTGTATTATTCCAGCCTTCAGCATAAACCAACAGCTGTAGCCGGAGATCCGTCCATCCGGAGCGGGGTGATTCTGGCTGCCTGCCCTATTGCTAAACGCGAAGGAGTGAAAACAGCCGAAACACTTGGAGAAGCACAGCAAAAGTGCCCAGGGCTTGTTGTCATCCCTCCGCGCATGGAGCTTTATTTAAGAATTTCTGTACAAATTGCCACAGCGCTTGAAGCTTACACTGATAAAATAGAACCCTACAGCGTGGACGAGCTGTTTGCAGATATGACGCATACATACAAACATACGGCTTCCACGCCGGAGAAGGCGGCTCTGTTCATCAACAGGCATCTTCTTCGGGCGTTCGGCGTCTATCCCCGGACCGGCATTGGAGCAACCAAGGTTCTCGCCAAAATGGCCTGTGACCATTTTGCCAAAAAATCGGCCGATGGGATTTTCACTCTGAAGCAGGAACAGCTGGCTTCCACCCTTTGGCCTCTGCCTGTAAATCATCTGTTCGGAGTCGGGCGCCGGATGGAAAAGCACCTGCGGCAGATGGGGATTCGAAAAGCCGGCCACCTCGCTGCCTACCCTGTGGAAGAGCTGCGGCACCGCTTTGGGCTGAACGGAGAGCTTCTATGGCAGACAGCGCACGGCATTGACCCTTCTCCTGTCTCTCCCGGCACTCATACGCATCGAAAGGCTGTCGGCCACCATATGACCCTCCCCCGTGATTATTCGAGCTGGGATGATATCAGCGTCGTGCTTCGCGAATTGAGCGAAGAGGTCGGACGCCGGGCCCGGGCGGAGGGCTACAGCGGCTGGACAGTCACCGTAGGAGCCGAAGGACATGATAACGGAAATTCTGTTCATTTTCAGCGGCAGGCCTCCCAGGCCGAGCCGATTAATGACGGCAAAGCCATCTACGAAGCCGCCGCCTCCCTGTTTCGTAAACATTGGACACACTACCCGGTCCGGGGACTGAGCGTCAGCCTGCAGCAGCTTGAAAGCAATCAATTTATGCAGTTGGATTTGTTTTCCGAAAAAGAGCACCGGGAAGATTTAAACAAAACGATCGATGCCCTCAAAGACCGGTACGGACCGGCAGCTGTGCTCCAGGCCTCATCGCTTCTTCCCGGCGGCCAGGCCCTTGCCCGCGCAGAAAAAATCGGTGGTCACTACAAGTAGGTCCCGACTCCTTCAGGAACAGGAGTTGACGGCAAAGCCGAAAAACGGGATGCTGTAATAAATTGTATTTTCAAGGAGGAGAACTTATGAAGGAAACATCTGAACAGTTTTTATACGACCTGCTCCAAACTCCCTCTCCATCCGGCCACGAAATGGCTATTCAGCGTAAGTGGCTTCAGTACGTCTCTCCGTATGCGGATGAAGTTCACACAGACACGATAGGCAATGCCTGGGGCACCATCAATCCGGAAGCCCCGTTTCATGTGCTTTTAGCCGGTCACTGTGACGAAATCGGCTTTCTTGTAAAGTCTATCGACAGCAGCGGCTTCGTAAGGGTGGAAAAGCTCGGCGGCATCAGCCAGGCCCCTGCACTGGGAATGAAAGTGACCTTTCAGGGCAGGCAGGGACCTATCACCGGCGTTACGGGCGTCAATGCGGAACACAAGGGCGGCAGTAAAAAAGATTTCGCCTTTTCCGATTTGTACATAGATTTTGGAGCTAATAGCAAAGAAGAAATGGAGAAGTATCTTTCCATCGGCGATGCCGGCGTTTATGAGCGCACGCCCGAAAAGCTGTTAAACAACCGTTTCAGCGGACGGGGACTCGACAACCGGACAGGTGCCTTTATTACTGCAGAAGTTCTGCGCCGGCTGCAGAACAAACGCCCGGCGGTGGGCGTCTATGGCGTGAGCACGGTGAACGAAGAAACAAACATGGGCGGGGCTCATTTTGCCGGCGCCGGCCTCCGTCCAGATTTAGCAATTGCCCTCGACGTTACATTTGCTTATGATTACCCCGGGTCCAATCCGAATCAGGAAACAGAAGTAACACTCGGCGGCGGACCCGTCCTTGCCAAAGGGGCTCCGATTCACCCGCCAGCTAATGAAGGACTGGAGCAGGCAGCCAAAAAAGCCGGCCTCTCCGTGCAATACGAGCTCACTCCGCGGGTGACCGGTACTGACGCTGACCGGCTTCGTCTCGCTGGCAACGGTATTCCAAGCGTTAATGTATCTCTTCCACTACGGTACATGCACGCCCCTGTGGAGACAGCCAGCATGGACGATATCGAAAATGTTATCGAGCTGTTGGTGGAATACATTTGTTCCCTGCAGGAAAATGAAGACCTGAGGCCTATCCGTCCGTAATTTACTTTTATGTATCTTTGATTTCACGCTCTCTTCTTTTTCAGGAAGAGAGCTTTTATCATTTGTACTTTTTTGATTCAAGGCTGTTCATTTGAAGCTAAAACCGCTACGATACAGTTATGAATATTTGTATCTACATCACTTAAAGGAGCTGCAGCCAATGGAAGAACGCTTAGCAGAATTCGGACAAATCATCGATCAAATTATTTCCCGGGTGCCAGGCACCTTCAGCGAAAATATCGCTGTATTTGTTCTCGCTATTTTATTGTATCTTTTACTGCGTCCTATCTTTTTTTTATGGAAGCCGGCAGCGGCCCGGCTGTTAAAAATGCTGTGGTACGCAGCTCTCGGTTATGTTCTGCTGCAGGAAGCCGGATCCATTTTCTTCATTCTTGGCTTTGCAGCTGCTGTGGAGGCATACGACCAGTTTTTTCTCTTTTTTGAAGAACGAAAACGGCGGGCTTCCATCCCAAAGGCGGAAGCAAAAACACGGACGAACCGGAAAAGAAAAGGAAGCTCTTAGGATCAGCTGACATTTAAGGAGGTTTAACATAATGAATTTTGCCACCGTGGGAACAAACTGGATCACCGAAGCGTTCATTCAGGCCGGCAGTTCGCTTGAAGAATTTCAGCTGCAGGCGGTATATTCGCGGAATATGGAGCGTGCCCAAACGCTTGCGGATCAGTACGATGCGCCTTCGGCTTACGATGATTTAGAAGAGCTTTGCCGGGACACAAACGTTGAAGCGCTGTATATTGCAAGCCCTACGAGATATCACTTTTCCATAGCTATGGCTGGTATCCAGCACGGCAAGCACATCATCTGTGAAAAGCCGATGTGCTCTAATGCGGAAGAGGCAAAGCGGCTTCTTGCCGCTGCTTCAGAATACGGTGTCACTATTATGGAAGCGATCAAAAACATGTATTTCCCGGCCTGGGAGACTGTTTTGAACCACCTTGACGAAATCGGAAAACTCCGCCGGGCATCGATCTCCTATTGTCAGTATTCAAGCCGTTACGACGCCTACCGCGAAGGCACTGTGCTCAACGCTTTTAAGCCTGAGCTTTCCAACGGGGCCTCAATGGATATTGGCACCTACTGCCTCCACCCCGCCCTTGAACTCCTAGGCATGCCGCATACAGTACAGGCGCACGGCTATCTGCTTGAAACCGGAGCCGACGGTCAGGCTGCCGCTCTTTTAGGCTATCCCGAAGCCCAGGCTGTTGTCAGCTATTCAAAAATTTCTGCTTCCACCCAGCCGGTGGAGCTGCAGGGCGAAGACGGCACGATCACCATCGACCATATTAACCATATGCACCGGGTGACCCTTACAAAAAAAGATGAAACGACTATCCTCTGGGAAAACAATCAGGAGGACTCCATGGTTCACGAAATACAGGCCTTTATTCAGCTGTGCGCCGATGAAGATGTGCGGCACATTCCTATCGAACGCTCCATTCAAGTACTGCAGGTGCTTGATGAAATACGTGCACAGATCGGCGTCCGCTTTCCTGCAGATACTGAGGAGTAGCGGAAGGTGATGAATCTTTCCTTTTTTTCCTTAATAAATGAAGGGTTAAGTGCTGTATTTGCCGTAGACTTGACTCAGGAATATGTATTTTTCCTGTTCAGCTTTGCATTTTTTCTTCTCTTCCGGCCGCTGTGCTTTTTATGGATGCCTCCGCTTCAGCACCTGCTTCGATGCTCGTGGTACGTAATTATTGCTGTAGCCTTTTTTCAGGAATGGGCCGGAGCGCTTATTATTATTTTTTTCGCTCTTGCTGCAGAATGCTGGCATCTGCTGTTTGCGGCTATGGAAACAAAATCCGGGAAAAGTCCGTCTTAAAAACGGGCTTTTCTTTTTATATGCCCTATGTTAGAATCCTCTCTTGTGTGCAAAAAACAGACGTGTCCTATAATACATAAATCATTTAACAAGGGAGTAGATTTTATCATGAGTTCCACACAGGCGGTATCGTCTAAAAAACGGCTCGGCCTGGCTATTCTGCTGGGCTCACTGGCTGCATTTGGTGCTTTGACTATTGACATGTATTTACCCAGCTTCCCTTCTATAGCACAGGATCTTGATACAAGTGCGTCACTTGTGCAGCTTAGTTTAACAGCCTGCCTGCTCGGCCTCGCCTTTGGCCAATTAATCGTCGGTCCTATGAGCGACGTGAATGGAAGAAAAAAACCGCTATCCGTTTTCTTATTTATTTATATTGCCGCTTCTATTTTATGTATATTTGCCCCGACCATCTGGATTCTGATTGCCTGCCGTTTTCTGCAGGGATTTTCAGCTTCGGCCGGCATCGTTATTTCCCGGGCAATTGTCCGGGACATGTATTCCGGGAAAGAAATGACAAAATTCTTTTCCCTGTTGATGCTTGTAAACGGCCTTGCGCCAATACTTGCTCCAGTGCTTGGCGGAGCCATTCTTAACTTTACGACATGGAACGGCGTCTTTGCCGTACTAAGCGGGATAGGGATTATTATCTTTATTATTGTTTTATCCCTGCTTCCGGAAACCCTCCCGGAAACTAATCGTTCCGACAGCGATATAAAAGAAACCGTACGTACCTTTGGGAGCTTATTAAAGGACCGTTCGTTTATGGGCTTCGCCCTTGCCCAGGGATTGAAAATGGCCGGCATCTTTGCATATGTTTCCGGCACGCCGTTTGTTTATCAAGGCATTTACGGAGCTTCGCCGCAAACATTCGGCTTTTTATTCGCGCTTAACGGAATCGGCATTATTATCGGATCGCAGACTACCGGCCGGCTCGCCGGCATTGTACCGGAACGAAAAATACTCACCTTCGGACTCGGGCTGACCCTCATTTCAAGCTCCGTCCTATTAACAATGACCGTGATTCAGGCACCGCTTGCCGCTATCGTCATTCCAATGTTTTTCGTCGTTTCAAGCCTCGGGCTTGTAAATACAGCTTCGTTCTCTCTTGCGATGGAAGAACAGGGCCACCGGGCCGGCAGCGCTGCTGCATTAATCGGGCTGCTTCCATTTTTATTCGGAGCGGCTTCGGCCCCGCTGGTTGGCATCGCCGGAGAGCATACAGCGGTCCCAATGGGAATTGTGATTTTTGGAGCAGACGCTGCAGCAGTACTCAGCTACGTGTTACTAGCTCGCGCGTCGAAAACACCTTCTGCCGAAAAAGAAAAAACCTCGCAGGGCTCCTATTATAAAAATGCAAGACCAAAAACAAGCTCATAAATGGAAATGCCCGGAGTCCTGGAGCCTCCGGGCATTTCAAATTTTTGTATAAAACTCTATATCAACGAAAACCCTGCAGCCAGGCTTACGGCTGCAGGGTTTATTCATTAATTCTCGATTTTTTTCCATTCCTTTGCCGATTCTGCTGCTTTTTTTACTTCTTCAAGCGTTTTTCCCATCCCTGCTTCGACCGCAGCGATGTACGCTCCTTCCACAAGCGGGGCATCAGCTATTGTAATACGGCCTTCGAGCTCCGGCAGCATTTCAAGAGCCATTTCCGCATTCATTAGTGCACTGCCAATGTCAAACAAAAGCAGCACGCCCTCTTCTGTCGTAACCGATTCCACAGCGCCGGTGATCCGGTCTACACTTGTGCCGATTTCTCCGTCTTCAGTTCCTCCGGCTGCAGCGATTGCAACATCCTCCTGCTTCGTCTGAGATACGAGATCCACGATGCCGTCGGCGAGCTCTTTACTGTGCGAAATAACAATGATGCTGACTTTAGCCATTAAGAGGCCCCCTCTTTGCACACTTCTGCCAACGCTTCAAAAACGAGCTGCGAGGAAAAGGCTCCAGGGTCCATATGCCCCTTCGAACGCTCGCCTAAATAGGAAGCCCTTCCTTTTTTAGCAATTCGGTCGATGGTAGCTTCTGCTTCGTTTGCAGCCGTTTTGGCAGCCTTCTCTGCGTCTGCGCCGTGCTCCTTCATTTCATCCCGCACAGGAATCCATACGTCGAGCATTGTCTTATCCCCGAGGGAAGCCTTGCCTCTCGTTTCGATACCGCCGACGGCGGCCTCGATGCCTTCGACCAACGCTGCGCTGTCAAGCACGTCTTTACCCTTCCATGCATTGGCGGCTTTAAGAAATGCCGTACCATATAATGGCCCCGACGCTCCTCCCACCTTCGAAATGAGTGTAGAAGCCACATCTTTATACAATGCGCCAATGTCCTCGTAGGAAGCGTCTTCCACTTTCTTGGCTACTTCCTGAAAGCCGCGGGCCATATTATGCCCGTGATCTCCGTCTCCGATGGCCTGATCCAGCTCGGAAAGCTTGTCCTTATGCTCCTGCATTTTTGCATTGATTCGTAGTGCCCATTGCTTCATTACTGCTGCGCTTAGTTCCATGAAAGCTTCACTCCCTGCCGGATAGTAACAGTTGTTTCCGTTCTTCATCCAGGTTTAAAATCGTTACCGAGCATCCTGTCATTTCAAGCGACGTCATATATTCTCCTACAAAGGTTTTCTTTACGTGAATACCACGGTCTTTCAACAGCTGAATAGCCTTTCTTGCCACAATATAAAGCTCCATTAAAGGCGTCGCTCCTTGGCCGTTGATCATTAACGCTACTTCGCTGCCATCATTTAGGTGCATATCATCGAGCACGTGCTGAACCAGTTCTTCCGTTACGGCGTCTGCCTGCATCAGTTCGCGCCGCTCTACGCCCTGCTCGCCGTGAATGCCGGTCCCGATTTCCATCTCGTTCTCATCGAGTGTGAAGCCGGGTTTGCCGGAGGCCGGAACGGTACACGGAGAAAGGGAGACTCCCATCGAACGCACATTGTCAGCCACGCCCTGGGCAATTGCTTCCACCTCGTCCAGGCTTTTTCCCTCAGCCGCTGCTGCCCCTGCAATCATATGCACAAGGGTCGTTCCTGCTACACCGCGGCGGTCCTCCGGATTGGCAATCGCTACGTCGTCCCGTATAACGACCTGTTTGACCGTAATATCTTCTGCTTCTGCGAGATCGGCCGCCATATCAAAGTTCATGACATCCCCGCTGTAGTTCTTGACGATCAAAAGAACTCCGGAGCCGCTGTCGACAGCTTTAATCGCTTCAAGCACCTGGTCAGGTGTCGGAGAGGTGAATACTTCCCCGCTCACTGCCGCATCGAGGAGCCCTTCCCCGACGTATCCGGCATGAGCAGGCTCGTGTCCGCTGCCCCCGCCGCTGATCAGCGCCACCTTGCCCTTGACCGGAGCATCTGCCCGCACAATGACATTTGTGTTTTCAATCGCCCGGAGTTTATCAGGATGAGCGGCCACCAATCCTTCCACCATTTCAGAAACAATCTGATCCACACCATTAATGAGCTTCTTCATTTCTTTTCCTCCCTCAGTCTATAATCTTGCTTTTATATCTTGGATTTGAGCAATATGACGCTCTTCGTGGAGACCGGTCATTTCCAGCCACTGATGAAGAGGCATAGGCCCAAAATTGGGATGCGAAATGGAACGTGCTGCTAATTCCTCACTGGTATGTTTTTCCTCCAGGTGACGGATATAGTCTCTTGTTTCTTTCAATTCCTCCAGCAGGCTCTGCTTGCCATATTCCATGTCCTCCGGCTGGAGCTCCTTCGGGGCTTCTGCCGGACGGCGCCGGTATTTCATCATTTGAATCGGCTTTTCTTCCGCCCTAGTGGTAGGTTCTGTTTCCAGGGCACTTTTCATACTTCTTCCTACAAAGGCTTCAAACAGCCGGAGGTGTTCGACCACCTGGGCCACGCTCCAATCAGTGGCGTCTGTTTTTATGTTCCAATCTGCTTCCGGCACTGGTTCGATTTCTTCCAGAAGCTGGCTGCGTACATTTTCAATATATTCCATCTTAAAACCTCCATCTAACACAAGGATTCGATGTGTATGTTCAAAAATCCTTCTTTCTTCCATGCATACTGTTTATTCCCCTTTTCAAGAAAAATAAATCCTGAACAAAGGTGCAGTTTCACACATAATTATCATCATTTTCGGGCAAAGAAAACAAAGGCAAAAAAGGAGAGAATGCTTATGAGTTTTAACTATGAAGAAGATTTTGACCGTATTAATTTTCGTGAAAAGCCAGAAAAGTACCGTGTAGGACGCGGGGAACAGGGCGTTTTAATGGTGGAACCGTACAAAAGCGAAATTCTGCCGTACTGGAGGTTTAAAACCCCGGACATTGCCGAGGAATCTTCCCGGCAGATTTACGAATTATTTTTGGAGTATAAAAAGCAAAAGGATTTCGTCGGAATGGATATGGCAAGAAAATTTCTGCAGATGGGTTACACGCGCTCACGCCGGTACGCCAATTATAAAGGAGGCAAAAAATACGACAAAGACGGTAACGTGAATGAACGTCAGATCAATGAAGAAAAAGCCGAATCCGCCCGGATTTTTGAAGAAAAATGGATCAAAGCCCGGGAGGACGAAACCTATTTATCATGGAAAAAAGACCATCAGCAAAAGTATGGATAAATAAAAAAGTTAAACTGCTTCTTTATTTCACCTTTGCGGCTACACCCGCGATCCGCTCAGCTGCTTCTTTTAATCGCTCTTCCTCTTCGAGCAGACCAATGCGGACGTACCCTTCCCCCATGCTGCCAAAGCCGTGGCCCGGGGCGACTACTACACCCGCTTCTTCGAGCAGCTCTTCGGTAAACGAAGCGGAGGTATAGCCTCCTGGCACTTCCATCCATACAAAAAAAGAGCCCCCTGGTGTCTGCACCGCTACGCCGTGATCATGAAGCGCCTGAATAAATACATTTCTTCTGTTTTCATAAACAGCTAGTATATCTTCAGCCATCTTTGCCCCGTGATCAAACGCATACGCTGCTGTTTCCTGAACCGCGCCAAACAAACTTACATACAAATGATCCTGAATTTTATTGATCATCTCTATAATTGAAGCATTCCCCACCGCCACAGCTGCACGCCATCCGGCCATGTTAAACGTTTTCGAAAGGGTGTACATTTCCACACCGACTTCCTTGGCCCCGGGGGTCTGAAGAAAGCTGGGTGGTTTTTCGCTGTCGTAGCCAAGCGACCCATAGGCAAAATCGTGAACGACACAAATGTGGTGCTGTACAGCAGTCCGGACCGTTTCTTCAAAAAATTCTGCCGTAGCGGTACCGGCAGTCGGGTTGTTAGGATAATTTAAAAACATCATTTTTGCCCGGTTCAGCACATCTGCTTCAATCTGCCGAAAATCAGGGCGAAAACTATTTTCTTTTTTAAGCGGCATAAAAGCCGTTTCTGCATTGGCCAGAGCTGTTCCCGAAAGATAGTCAGGATAACCCGGGTCCGGCAGTAAAGCAGTGTCCCCCGGGTTGAGGAGACACTGGCTGATCTCCACAAGCCCTGTTTTTGCACCGAATAAAACCGCCACTTCCGTTTTTGGATCCAACGTCACACCGTATTCCCGCTGATAAAAATCAGCCGCGGACTGCTTCAAAAAATCGTAGCCCCGAAATGGGGAATATTTATGATATTCCGGCTTTTCAGCAGCACTCCTCATTTTTTCCACAATAGGTGCCGGAGTCGGCTGATCAGGGTTTCCCTGTCCCAGATTGATTAAATCCCTGCCTTCTTCTTTCAGTGTCTGGACTTTTCTTGAAAGCGAAGCAAAAAACTGTTCCGGCAGTCGTTCGATTTGTTCAGACGGTTCAAATCGCATAAAATTTCCTCCTGTACGCAGAGTTTCCCTCGTATGTTTTACAATCGTAAAAACAAAGTACCCTCAGTTTAACGTTAAATAAATAAAAGCACACCCCCTTCCATTTTCATAAAAAAAATATATGAACAACATTTTTTGCTTAGTTCCAAAGGTTTACATTGTAATTATAAAATGAATACCATATAATAGTTATGCAAATGATTATTATTATCAACTGGGAGGATTTACATATTGGTTAAAAAGTGGATTTCTTTATTTGCAGTAGGTTTCGCCTTTTTGTTTGTGCTTGCCGCCTGCGGCAACGGATCATCCGGAGATTCTGGAGAAAGTGAAGACAGCGGGGAAAATGCAGAAGCAGAAACAAGAACAGTCACGGACCCGACCGGCCGGGAAGTAGAGATTCCGGCAGATCCGCAAAACGTCGTAGCCCTGCAGAATGTGGCAGACATGCTGATACTTGATGAACAGCCGATAGGCACCTCTGAGTATTACCTCGATACGTACGGCGATCAGCTTGAAGGAGTGGAAAGCGTTGGCGGGGATACGCCAAACGTAGAGCAGATCAACGAGCTTGACCCGGACATGATTCTTTTGTCGGATTATCAGTCTGACTCTCTCGACCAGCTCGAACAAATTGCTCCGGTATATATGACTTCTTTTGATGATACACCGGAAGAACAGCTTCAGAATACTGCTGATGCATTAAATGAAGAAGACGCAAGCGAAGAATGGCTGACCCAATATGAACAACAGGCCGAAGAAGCCAAACAGACACTTGCAGACAATGACGTGCCGGAAGATGCAACTGCAGCTGTCGTCCAATTTATCGGTAAGGAAGTGTACGTGCACGACCAATCCGTCTTCGCCGGTTTGTATGAAGGCGCCGGGCTTGAACCAACAGAAGGTGTCGAAGAAAATACAGAAACCCAGGCCATTTCTCTTGAAACTGTGCCTGATTACGTAGAAGGGGCAGACTATCTGTTTGTCCTGACCGATCAGGGAGAGCCGACAGAACAGTCCCAGGAGCTTGTGGATGATCTGCTTGCTGATACACAAGCCGTTCAAAACGAACAATTTTATTACGTAAATAATACAAAATGGAGTGACTTTACACTGCTTGGCCGTGAGTACCAGCTCAACGATTCAGTAGAAAAAATTACCGGCGAATAAAACAGAGGCCCGTTCTTTTATAAGAACAGGGCCTTTTTTGTGACTTACTTGTTAATTTCTAAAGTACCTGCGTAAGCTGCTTCATACCTTTCTAAAATATCCTGATAAGAATACGGCTTCGGACTTCTTGCTAAAAGTCTTGTCTGCTTTTCTCCACTTTCAGCCAGCTTCACGAGATCACTTTCTTTAATCCCGAATTGCTCCAATGTAGAAGGAATTCCTACATCTTCAACAATACTTTTCAGCTCCCGCACACCCGCTATTGCGGCTTCCCTTTTTGATAATCCTTCAGTATTCGCCCCTATCCGCTCTGCTATTACTCCCATTTTTTCCATGCAGGAAGGCCAGATGTAATCAAAGATGTAGGGAAGAAGTACAGCATTCGATTCACCGTGAGGGATTTTAAATAACCCCCCTAACGGATAAGCTAAAGCATGTACACCAGCAACACCTGCGTTATAAAAGCTTAATCCTGCAGTCATACTCCCCCAGCTCATTTGTGCACGCGCCTCTTCATTACTGCCGTTCCATACAGCTGTACGAATGTTTTTCGCTATTCTTTCCATTGCGTCCAAAGCGAGAGCATCTGTCAGCGGAGTGCTGTTAACAGAAATATATGCTTCCACCGCATGAGTAAGAGCATCTACTCCTGTAGCAGCAGTAATCTTAGGCGGCACCGTCATCGTTAGATCCGGATCTACCACAGCAACGTCTGCCAGTAAAAATTCATGGGTGATAACGTCTTTAGTACCTTCGAGCGAAAATACGCTTATATCTGTTACTTCTGCCCCCGTACCGGCAGTTGTTGGTATTAAAAGCTTTGGCAGCCCTCGGCTTGTAAGAGTTTTATCTCCTGAAAGGTTTAAATAATTCTCAATGGACCCTTCGTTACCATGCAGTACAGAAACTGCCTTTGCGATATCAAGGGAGCTTCCTCCTCCGATTCCGATAACAAAATCTGCATCAAATGATTTTAATGCCTGCAGGGCATTCTTCCCAATTTCTACAGGTGGCTCCGGCTTTAGATCGGAATATATTTCATATATCACCCCAGCCTCTTTTAACTGTTCTTCCAGAGGGGATGCGATGCCGGCATCCAGGACCCCCGGGTCGGCAAATACCATCACCCGCTCTGCCTGATAAGACTTCAGTAAAGCTGGTATTTCATTTACTGCTCCTTTACCTGAAACAATTCTGATTGGTGAAACAAACGATTTATACATTTTTCCCACTCCTTGTATTTGGTTTTTGTTTTATATCTAAACCACTTTCCTTCGGGGATTCGGTAGTAGCTATAGTTACAATAAACATCGTGAGCATACCGACGATGACTCCAATACCAGCAGCCCCAAACGGATTAGAGAAATTAAGTCCAATTGGCAGATACACAAACCAGTATACAACTGTTGCTGCTATTAAAGATGAAATAGCCGCTGTTTTATTTGCGCGGTCCCATATACCGCCAACGACGATAGGTCCCGCCGTAGCTGCCATGATTCCGCCGATACCGATCCACATGAAGACTGCGAGGAACTCCGGTGGAGACCAGGCGAAAAATATTGCTGCAATTATCACTAAAAATGTACTGTAGCGACTGATGATTAATTCATACCGTTCCGCTTTTGCTTTTGAAATATTAATTCTGGGTACAATCGTTTTACGATACAAGTCGTTAGCGAGCAGCTGGGTCAGTGATACTATCAGACCGTCCGAAGTCGACATTACAGCAGACAGCACAGCAATTGCCAGAAATGCTGCAATTACTGGCGGAAATATTTCACTAAAAAGGACCGGGATTATCTGGTCGGGACTAATACCTGCGTCTGCACCGACTACGGCCACTCCAAGCATTCCGCCCAACGCCATTAAAGGCAGGATTGTAGCAAAAATAGTACAATACATAATCAGCTTTCTAATATCTTTACTGCCTTTGACAGCCATAAACTTGTTACCAAGGTGTGGCTGCACGGAAAAAGGCAAGTGAGCTACAAATAGTAAAGCCACCAGCCAAAAGGCTCCGTACGTATTATCCCCGGGAAGAAACAATTGATTAAAGCCGCCCTGGGGATTTTCATTACTCACTGTGTTCAGCATATCAGTAAAGCCACCATTAACTCCTACGCTCGTCATAAAGCAAACAAATACTGTAATGGCTACTATCAGCATTAAAAGTCCCTGTACAGCATCGGTAATAATATCTGAGTGCGATCCTCCCATAAATACATACACAGCAAGTACTGCTGCTGTGATAATTAAACCAACCCCGTAATCAACACCCATCATAGTTTGAAACATTGTCGCAGCAGCAACAAATTGAGAAACGACGTAAAAAATAAGCAGAATGGAAATAATCGTCAGTGCTATTCTCAAAAAATCACTTTTGTATCTTTCGCCAATAAATTCCGGAATCGTTCTTGTACCGAATTCATCGCCATATTTCTTTATAACCTTAGCTACAAAAAGCATGCCAATGACAGTAGCTATAGGGTAAAGTAGCGGATACCAGAGACTCGGGGTCCCGATACTGTAAGCAAGTCCCGGCATCCCCATAAATGTGGAGCCGCTGGATATGCCCGCTGCAATTACTAACGCGATTACTAATGGACTATAGCTTGACCTTGCGGTAGCAAAATCCTCTGACGTTTTCGTTCTTTTCATTCCAACCCAGCCGAAATAAAGCATCATTAGTATAAATAAGGCCATAAAAATCCAGGAATAGGTTACAATTTGTGTATTCATAGAATCCCCCCCTATTCTTTTTCTTTTAGAATATTTGTTTTCCAAAGTGTCAGGGCCATTCCGACCCAGGTGCCAACTATACAAACGGCCATAATTATCAGGAAGTTCATTTTATTCTCTCCTTTCTTGATAAAATTGCTGAATAATAGGAAATTTTTCTAATTTATCGTACGATTCTGAACTTACCTCGTATAACATTACTTTCACTTTATCGCTGTTAAGTTTTTTTGCACTTTCAACCTGGTAAGGGGCATAAAAAGTATACGTCTTCTCCCGCTTTACCACAGGAACTTTCCAGGAACGGCGTTGATATAAAAAGTATTTTCTTAATGTCTCTTCTCCCTGCTCCTGAAATTTTTGCTTTTCGATTTCATATGGAATAATTTCTTCGTTCTGCACCTCGATGGTTTCACAGACCGGCAGGCCGTCTATAATTCCCTGCTGATTTGTTATCCCGTCTCCCGCGGTAACAATTTTTTCTGTTCGTTCGCCGAACAGGGTCTGAAACGTCACAATCCATTCGGCTGCGTATTTAGGATAATAACAAGTAAACAAATACTCTTTTTTCTTTCCTTTCATTGTCTGTATTTGCATACTACTCTCTCCTTAACGGTATTTTATACTTATCATTTTTAGTTCCGTCATTTCTTCGACAGCATATTTTACCCCTTCCCTTCCATAGCCGGAATCCTTCACTCCCCCGTAAGGCATATGGTCGAAACGGAGAGTGGGTACATCGTTAATGAGAACCTGCCCGGCTTCTATGCGATGCGCCATATCAACAGCCTGTTTCAGATCATTTGTAAACACCCCCGCATTCAAGCCGAACCGGCTGTTATTCATTTGCTCCAGAGCATCTTCAGAGTTTTTCACTTTGTTGATGATCACCACCGGCCCAAAGGCTTCTTTGCAGGATATAGAGGATGCAGAAGAAACATTGAATAAAATCGTTGGCTCTAAGCCATTACCAATTTTCTCTCCTCCTGTCAGAACCTCCGCTCCCTCTGCTTCCGCTTCTTTAATCCATTCATACAGACGCTGCTGTGATTTTTTATTAATCAGGCTTGAGACCTCCGTACTTTCTTCCAAAGGGTCTCCGAATTGAAGCAGAGCAGTTTTTGCTGAGCATTCCTGTATAAAATCATCAAAAATTTCTTCATGAACATAAATACGCTGAGTACTTAAACAAACCTGTCCATTATAAGCGAATGCTCCCTTTACTGATTTCTCAGCCACTTCACTGATTTCCCCGCGGCATGATTGATCCACATACATCGGCGAATTACTTCCTAATTCAAGAGTCATTTTTTTCAGGCCGGCTTCTGCTTTCAACAGCTTTCCTATTTCCGGGCTGCCGGTAAAAGATATTTTTTTAATCCGTTCATCCTTAAGCATTACCTCTCCTAATGTTTTTCCATCTCCAGGAACTACGGCTATTGCTCCTGCAGGAAGACCTGCTTCACTTAATATCTCTGCCAGCAGCAGGCTTGAAAATGGCGTCTGCTCCGCTGGTTTAACCACTATAGTGTTCCCTGCCGCTATTGCCGGTCCGACCTTGTGAGTAACAAGATTTAATGGAAAATTAAAAGGGGTAATTGCTCCTACCACTCCGATTGATTCATGAAGTGTATAGGCATCCCGTCCTTCGCCGCCTTCTGCAGCGTCTAATTGTAAGTATTCTCCGTTCATTCTTTTTGTTTCTTCACCCGAGAACTGCAGTGTCTGAATCGTCCGCTGGACTTCTGTGCGGGCAGCGGTGACCGGTTTACAGGCTTCCCGAGAGATAATCCTCGCAGCTTCTTCCTTTCTACCCTGCAGGATCGTTGCAGCACGGAATAAAATCCCAGCTTTTTCGTTTGATGTTAACGCTTTCATTTTTTTGTAGGCTTCATCTGCTTTTTCTATTGCTTCGCTCATCTCGGAGGGCATGCCGTCAGCTGCTTCTCCAATCAAATCTTCTGTGTGGGGATTAAAAACTGGATAGTAATTTGCAGCCGCCTTATCCTGTGCTAATAAAAATAAACCTTTTTTCATCCTTCACCCTCCTAACAATATTTGTGAATACGTATTCTCGAAAGCGGAATTAAACCGCTCAGTTTATACTGAGCCTGGTTTAAGAGGTCCCGTCGTCTTTCTTTGATACAGAGCAGGCTCCAGGGTAACCTGGATTGGGGACATATTTTCTTTTCCGGCTTCAATGGAATTAATAAGGTGTTCAATTCCAAGCCTTCCTAAATTTTTATTGGACTGGGCACCGATAGTGGTTAATTCAAATCCGTGATGCCGGGCCATCCGTACATTATCCACCCCGCAAATACTAATATCTTCAGGGATCCGGTAGCCGAGCTCCATGAGTGTATCCATGGCAGTAATAGCTATAGCATCAGTAGCAGCAAATATTGCTGTAGGACGTTCTTTTCGTCCCATCATTTTAAAAATGGCATCTGCTATTGCTTCTTCACTGGTGTCAGTTTCGTTTAAAAATACTTTACCAGTCTTCATGGTTTGTTCTGCTATGCCCTCTGTAAACCCTAAATATCTGCCGTAAAAAGTGGATGTATACATCGGCCCTCCAATAAAGCCGATATACTCGTGCCCGAGCTGATACAAATGATCCGCAGCCATCTTTCCAGCCTGATAATTATTTAATTCAACAAAATTCCCACCTTCATTATGCTTACGGTTAAACATTACATAAGGTATTTGAGACGCCTGCAGTTCTTGAAGGATAGGGTCATTCATGAACACTGAAGACAAAATAATACCGTCCACCTGCATGGAGAGCACCGTTTCATATACAGCCATATTGTCTCCGTTATTTTCAAAAAAAACGTTTGTGTTGTACCCCTTCTCTTTCGCGTAGTTCACAATGGACGAAGTTGTTTCTACAAAGAAGGGATTATGCAATGGGCCCGATATAAGCGCTATTGTTTTGGAACGCTTACTAACCAGAGATCTGGCTATAGCGTTCGGCCTGTAGTTTAACTTTCTCATTGCTTCTGTAACTTTCTCTACGTTTTCCTTGCTTACCTTGTTTGAATTATTCAGTACCCTGGACACTGTCGATTGGGATACTCCTGCTTCTCTGGCAACTTCTTTGGAAGAAATCATTTTTTAACTCCTGGTGAATACGTATTCATGGACAACTTGTTTTTTATTATGAAACCGCATACATAAAAAGTCAAGAATAATTTCCCTCATTTCTATAAAAAACACAGCCATGCTTCCAGGCTGTGCTCTCCGCTTATTATTCCATGCCCTGCTGCCTGAACTCCATCTCATACATCCGGTTAAAACGGGCTTCTGTGCGGGCAAATACCGATCCTTCCGGATAGGTTCCATCCTCGCGGCGTACGGCCCCCGCCCGTTCACCGGTCAGGATTTCCATACCTTCAGAAATATGGCCGACTGCCCATACATGGAAGCTTCCTGCTTCCGCCGCTTCCACAACCTCTGGATCGAGCATCAAATTGCGGGCATTCTGCTTCGGGATAATTACACCCTGCCTGCCGTTCAGCCCTTTTTCCCGGCAAATTTGAAAAAATCCTTCGATCTTTTCATTCACACCTCCGATCGGCTGAATCTCTCCCCACTGATTGACCGAGCCGGTTACTGCTATGCCCTGGTAAATAGGCACTTCTGCCAAAGAGGAAAGCAGTACGTACAACTCTGTGCTTGAAGCGCTGTCGCCGTCGATCAAACTATAGGTCTGCTCGAAAGTAATACTCGCTGATAAAGGAATAGGACGGTTTTTAGCAAACTGGCCGGAAAGAAACCCGGTCAAAATCATCATGCCCTTGTGATGAATCTGACCGCTGAGAGACGTTTCCCGCTCAATGTTCATCAACCCGCTTTTTCCGACGTACGTCTGAGCCGTAATTTTCGTTGGAATGCCAAACATGGAGTCTCTTGTGCCCATAACGGCCAGTCCGTTAATCTGCCCGACCCGGTAGCCTTCCGTTTGAATCATAATCGTTTCATCGTGAATTTTCTCCCGGTACTGTTCAGGGATGTGACTTGAACGCCTGTATTTTTCTTCTAGTGCCCGGAAAATGTGCTCCGATCTGACATAAGCGTTTCCCTCCTGCAGCGCGTAATGGCTGGATTCTACGAGCAGCTTTGTAATATCCTGAAACCTGGTGGTCATCTTCCCCTGTTCATCTATTAACCGGGAGCTGTAGTCAATCACTCTGGCTACAGCTTCCCGGTGGAACGGCAGCAGGCCCTCTTCCTGAACGTAGTTTTTAACGAACTTGGCCATTTTCCAGCTGTTTTCATCGTTTTTAGCCATGACTGTGTCGAACTCTACTTTGACTTTAAACAGCTTATCAAACTCCTCATCAAGTCTCGAGAGCAGGTCGTAAACATAATAGGAACCGATGATGATAACCTTTGTCCGGAAGGGAATAGGTTCCGGCTTAAGTGCACTAGTTGGCAGCAGTCCCCGCTCTTCATAGGAATTTTCGATATGCACGTGTCCGGTCTGAAGCATCCGTTTTAACCCTGGCCATGCGCCTGGGTGCTGCAGCAAATCTGCGGCCTGAAGAATCAAGTAGCCGCCGTTCGCCAGATGCACCGCTCCTGGTTTAATGAAAGTAAAATTTGTCACCAGGCTGCCAATCTGTCCCTGGTATTCCACCTTGCCAAACAGATTGTGATACGTCGGATTGGATTCGTAAATTACCGGGGCCCCGTTTAAATGTTTGTTGTTGACGAGCAGATTCACCACGTACCGCTGATACTGTTTTTCCCTCATTCCTTCAAGCGCCCCTGATGAACCCTCCTGCCCCTGGCCTTCGGCAAAAAAGTAAAAATGCTCTACAACGTCCCGTTCGTATGCGGTTAAATACGCCTCAACCTTTGGCAAATGCCCATACTGCCTGCGGAGCGGCTCAAATAATTTTTGTACCGCGGCTGAAGCTGTATTTGTCATAAATAACTGCACATCTTTGCGGAAGGTTTCCTCCATTTTGGCGATACGCCGGAGAGCATCCTGCACTTTTTCTTCTACGATTTTTTCGTTTGCCCTCAGCTGTTCCTTTTCTGCTTCAAGCAGGTGCTGATACGTCTCCCGGTTCATTGGCTGACCTCGTTGAAGGGGAATTTTATTAATGCCATTCTGCATACGCTCGAGTTTAAAATGGTGCTGTACCGCAAACTGGTCGGTTTCTTTCCATAGCTCGTCCATCTCTGTGCGCAGTCGTTCAAACATTTCCCGCTTCTGTCTTTCATGACTGTCGCTTGAGAAGGCTGTCTTTAGTTCTCGCTCGATGTTTATCAAAAGCTGTTCGATCCCGCGCCGGAAGCGCTGGCCTTCGCCGGCCGGAAACGAAAGCATTTCCGGACGGTCCGGATTATCAAAATTGTGCACGTAGCACCAATCATCCGGCTGCTTCTGTTTGCGGGCCAGATTTTCCACACTGTGCTGGGTGTAAGTCATTCTCCCTGTCCCCGTCGGACCGACTACAAACAAATTATACCCCGCCTGGCTTACTGAAAGACCAAACTCCATGGCCCGCTCGGCCCGTTCCTGACCAATCATTTCATATGGAAAGTCCCTCATGTCCTCTGTCGTTTCAAATGAAAAGATTTCAGCATTGAATTCCAGGCGGAGCTCTGGCGGAGAAAGTTTATGCAGAGCAAGCCTTTTTTCATAATCATAATGATTCATAAAACGCCCCTCCTTTCACCGTTATCCCGTCTTCTGCTACATTTTCGGCGCTTTCGTTCAGATCAGAGCTACGTATCGATTAGTACTATCTATTCCCGTTCTCGTCACTCCTATGCTGTATTCTTTATATTTTCCTGAGAGAAGAACAGTCGGTTTACGAGGTGATGCTCACAATCGCATCTACAATACTGTAGATACCGAGAAATATGCAGACTAAAACGATAACTCCGCCTGCCAAATTCATCTTCCAATGGTTCACATAATGGCCAAGCCGGTTTTTGTTATTCATAATAACTAAAAGCATAATGGAGACAAAGGGCAAAATAAGGCCATTCAATGCCTGAGCAAAAAGTAAAACATCGAGCGGCTCGAAGCCAAGTCCGGAGGAAATAATTCCAATGGCCATCACGGACAAAAAGACCAGTTTAAAGCGGATGTTCTTCATCCCGCGCTCCCACTTCAATACGCTGCTGACGGTAACCGCTGCTCCGAGCGGTGATGCAAGCGCGGAAGAAAAACCGGCGGCGAATAAGCCTATACTGATAAAAGCGGTAGCCCAGCTTCCGAGCAGCGGTTCAAGCTGTAAAGCAAGGTCTGCCACGGACTCCACTTCCAGTCCGCGGATTGTCGCACCGGATGTGATTAAAATCGCAGCTGTAATTAAACCACCCAAACCAATTGACAAAAACACGTCCAGACGCGCTTCCTTTAAATGTCGCGGCTCACTCCAGCGTTCCTTCACGTTCTCTGAATGAAGGAATAAATTATAAGGAACAACTGTGGTGCCAACAATGGCAATCACTGTAATAATGGCTCCCGTTGGAATAGAGGGAACAAAGGCTCCCTGAAACAGCTCTCCCGGATCAGGCTGGGCCGTGACCATTGTGGTCACAAACGTTACACTCATGACCGCAATTAATACTATCATGACCCTTTCAATCAACTTGTAGCTGCCACTCAGGCCGATCAACAAAATAACGATTCCTACGATCGGTCCGATCGTATTTTCAGAAACGCCTGTCAGTGTCGTTAACCCTAACGAAGTACCAAGTAAGTCACCAGCTATATAGGCAGCACAGCCGAATACAATGGCAATAATCATGAGCCACATAGATCCGTATTTCAGCAGCGGGTTTGTGAACTGGTCTCTTATCGCCGCTCCCAGACCTTTTCCTGTAATAATTCCCAGCCGCGAGCACATCTCCTGAAGTATGATGGTTGTGACAATCGAAAAAACTACTGCCCATAGCAGGGCAAAGCCAAAAGAAGCTCCAGCACCTGTAGCCGTCGTTACCGTTCCCGGGCCTATAAACGACGCTGCTACAATTACTCCCGGGCCAAGCACCCTCACTCTTTCTCTCAACGGCCTCTTTTCTGCTTTTTCCATTGTTCGACCTCCCTTTTTAAAATTGTAGCCATATGAATAATCGCAATATTCATTTTATTAAAAATATTACAGAGACTGAAAATGACCCTCTCTTTCCTCCCGCCGTTTTCACCTACATTAACGAGGAAGTAATCATTAATTATGTCCTATTTTATAATTAACGTTATTAAAACGTAATCTGGATGAAACCTCCCGTATTTTTCTGTTTGTTACACTTACTCGTGGTTCGATAAATTGATTTACACCACGAGGAGGAACCTGAATGTTTAAATCCAACAGGCAAGCACCAAAATATATATTATCCTCTGCCGTCGTAACGGCTTTAGCTCTAACACCGGCTTTAAGCGGAAACGCTGATGCCTTCGCTGACCCTGAGTCAGACGAAAGCAGCACTTCCAGCCAAAGCGACTCTTCTGATACAGCAAACGAAACTGAATCTAATGAGGACACTCTGCTTTATCTTGGCGATACCGGCAGCAGTGTAGAATCTCTTCAGTCGGCTTTAAGCGATCTTGATTACTATACCTCCGAAGCTGACGGTACTTATGATGATGAAACTGTACAGGCTGTAGAAGCATTTCAAACAGAAAATAATTTAAGCATAGATGGCATCGCAGGCCCTGAAACAATGGGAGCATTGGATGAAGCAGAAGACTCCTCCGGGGCAAGCAGTGACACAGAAGAAAGCAGCAGCGGGAACAGTGAAAATAATGATGAAAGCGAAGAAGTTGCTTCCGCGTCTTCAGAAGAATCTTCGGAGCCTTCCACTGAAAGCACATCAGCCAATGCCTCTGATTCCGGCCTTGTCGATTCCGCGGAAAGCGTACTAGGCACTCCTTATGAATGGGGCGGAACTACAGCAAGCGGCCTGGACAGCAGCGGCTTTATCAATTACGTGTTTGAAGAAAACGGCACAGACGTTTCAAGAACCCATGAAGGCATCTGGCAGAACAACGGGGAATTCGTAGAAGAGCCAAACGTTGGCGACGTTGTCTTTTATGAAGGCACGTATGACACAGAAGGCGCTTCGCACAGCGGCATATACATTGGAGACGACCAAATGATCCATTCCGGCTCAGGCGGGGTGGAAACAGCCGATACCACCAGTGACTACTGGGAAGAGCATTACATCGGTGCAAAATCAATCGATTAATACCCTCATATTTTAAGTAACCGCTTTTCTGCATGCTTGCAGAGGGCGGTTTTTTAATTGAACTGGATATTGACCTTTTAGAAGTTAGTAGAAGTTAGTAAAGGAACACAAGCGCCCGGGAAATCAGAGCTGCAGTAAATACTGCCCCTAAAAACGAATGCCAGTGGGCTTTCGATTCCGGTACATTTTCCCGCTGCTCCATTCCCTGAATTAGTTGCACTAAAGCCAAAGGCATCCCGAGAAAAATCAAATGCCATATTAAAAAGTCTCCTGAGCTAATGGTAAAAAATAATACAAACGCCGTCCCTGTCCATTCCAAAAGCTTCTCTGCTATAATTACTGATTTACTTCTTCGACGCTTCGGTTTATTTTTATAAGGGAATTTGGTTTTCCGCCGCAGCAGTCCGTCGAATATGAACCAAACAATCAATATAAGCACAAATGGAAAAAGAAATTCTAAGATACTCTTATCATATGTGTACATAAAATAACCCTTTCCAGCCGATTAATAATTCAATACGACCGGCTGCCAGAAATAAACAAATGCCACGATAACAAAAATAGCGACAATGTTCATCCAAAATCCGGCCTTGACCATATCATCGATGGTTAAATAATCTGAACTGAAAACCGCAGCGTTAGGTGGAGTCGATATGGGAAGCATGAAGGCACAGCTGGCAGTGAGAGCCACGATCCCCATAATGGCGTAAGGGTCTACCCCAATTCCCATCGCAAGGCCGATGCTGATCGGCATCAGCATGTTCGATACGGCCGTATTGGACATGATTTCTGTCATAAATAATACAATGGCAGCAAGAACTATTAAAATTAATACAAAAGGAAGCACTTCAAGTCCACCCAACAGCTCCCCAAACCATCCTGTTAAATTCGAAGATTCAAACGCAGCCGCGAGAGACAAGCCGCCTCCGAAAAGCAGAAGCAGGCCCCACGGAAGCTCTTTCATATCCTGCCATACCATGAGCCCGCCTCTTTCCTGTTTAGCCGGAAGCAAAAACATCGACGTGGCTCCAATAATTGAGATGGAAGTATCAGACAGACGATAGGCTTCGGGAATAAATCCGCTTGTAATCCAAAGAAAACCGACAATTGTAAAGATTGTCAGCACCGATTTTTCTTCAAACGACATCGGTCCCAGATCTTTTAGCTGGTTCCTGGCAAAATCTGTTGAAATGTCCTTTTGCGCTTTCACACGGAACTGAATTTTCGTTAAATAAAAATAAAGACCGGTCAACAAAATAACCGTTAAAGGAAAACCAAACAAAAACCATTCGGCAAAGGTAACCGTACGATCCAGATTGGAAGAAGCTACGGCTGCAAAAGCAGCATTGGGCACTGACCCTATTAATGTCGCCAGCCCGCCGATAGAAGCCGCATACGCTACTGAAAGAAGCAGTCCCTTAGCAAAACGATTCAAGGATACTTCATCAAAGAAATCTTTATCCTTCACCTCTTTAATCAGCGCCAGTGCAATCGGCAGCATCATTAACGCCGTCGCAGCATTTGAAATCCACATGGAAAGCAAAGCAGTCGCCAATATAACGCCCAGCACAATGCGCTGACTTCCAGTACCGACAAACGAAATAATTGTCATCGCGATCCGTTTATGTAAGTTCCATTTTTCAATCGCAAGAGCAATGGTAAAACCACCCATATACATAAAAACAATAGGGTCGGCATACGCCATGGTTGCTGTCTCTTCATCCGCCCCTCCTGTGATTGGCAGCAGAAAGATAGGCAGCAGAGAGGTAGCCGGTATCGGCAGGGCTTCTGTAATCCACCAGGAAGCTACCCAGGCTGTAACGGCAAGTACTGCTCTCGGTTCGCTTTCAAGACCGGTAAGCGATGGGATGAAAAAAAGTAAAGCAAATAAGCCCGGTCCCAGAATCAGCCCGATTTTTTTCCTTCTTGGCATAGTTGCACTCCCTTCAATTCAAAATGCATGCGGTGTCAAAATCTGATCGGAATATTCTGTTTTTTACCGCCGCATAATGCCCATTATATAGATAAAAGCTATTTGTTTGGATATATATTATAAAAAAGAAAAAAACAGGAAAAAAGGTGGATGCTCTATGGCACCCACCTCCCAAACATTTTTACTTCACCTGTACATAGCCTGGATGAGCAGTGATATATAAACCTGATTTTAACCGGAACATTTCAGTACTGCTTCCGTCCACCTTCACTTTTTCCGTGATGGTGAATGCTTCTCCCTGACTGACCGTTCCCGCTACGGCGTCAGCATCAAAGGATGGACGGGAGCGTACATTCAGCACCTCGGCAAGGACTACCGCAAGTTTTCCTTTCACTGCAAAGTTTTCGAGAGCTTCCCATGTGTTCGGGCCAACAATGCCGTCTATGGTTAAATTTTGCGAATCCTGGAAGGAGCGGACTGCGTTTTCTGTTTCGTCTCCAAAATCTCCGTCTGTGCCGTACAGCGGCAGTTTTTCCCCTGCATCAAGCAGCATCTGCTGCATCCGGGCGACTGCCGGACCGTTATCACCGGGACGAAGTGTCGGAGTCAAGTCTTCCCCTACTGGATGGCCCTCGCGCACCGCCTTCCTTACACTATCCATATCGATGCCCGGGCATGTGTTTGAGGAGTGGCCGGGATATTCCCGGTGGCCTTTCATATTACTGATGGAAACACCAACTCCTTCTGTCCCCCGAAGTGCTGCCTGAAGATCAAAAAACGAACGTTCCTGTGCTTCGGTAAACGAACCGCTTCCCACCAGGCAGATACCTATTAACGGCGTATTGTTGTTTCCCACATGATATGAAATCCGGTCGATTCCATTGGCCCATTGAATCGTCCCGTCTCTCGTAATTACAAAATGATAACCAACGCTTGGCCAGCCGAGGGAATCCACATGATAATTGGCAAAGGAAAAAGCATCACCACTTGTGGTTGCTGAATGGTGTCTTGCGATTCCTGTAATCTGTGATAGCGACCGCTTCTGGTAAGAACCATTTCTTTTCACGCTTCCCCTGACGTCGACGAGCTGAGGCAGTTCTTGAAACATTAAAACATCCCCTTTTTCATATAGTCAGCCGGTATATTGCGGCTTCTATATATAAAAGGGGATGCTAAGCTGTATTTTACAACCAATTCACTAAATTTTTTTCGTATAGCTTTGAGCCCATCTTTCCATCGCTTCTAAAATCGGGAGAAGACCCATTCCGGCTTCCGTAAGCTGGTACTCTACCCGCACCGGCACCTCTGGATAAATGGCACGTGTCAAAATACCCGCATTTTCGAGTTCACGCAGCTGATTAGTCAATATCTTCGGGGTAACTTCAGGGAGGTTTTTCTGAAAAAAGCCGTATCTGCGTGGAGTACCATCGGAGAGTATCCGAACAATGTCTGCTTTCCATTTGCCACTAATTACAGCCAGCGTCACTTCCATCTCGCAATGTGCCTGGAATGGATCCATCATATGAAAGCGCTCCCTTTTTTATACATAGTATCATAGCGGAAAGCAACAAACAAGAAAGTGCCTACTTTCTTGAAAACGTTTTATCAAATACACTGGGGGTAGGGCGTAAGCGCTCCTACTTCACTACTATGAGGAGGAATCAAAGGATGAGCAACAAAGCAGTGGTTTATCAAGGTGCTGGTAACGTTGAAATTCAAGACATTGGCTATCCTGATTTAGTACTTCACGAAGGCCCCGGAGTCCCGCCGTCTAACGCAGGACGGAAATGTGAACACGGTGTTATTCTTAAGATTGTGACGACAAATATTTGCGGAAGCGACCAGCATATGGTGCGCGGCCGTACAACTGCACCTAAAGGACTGGCTCTTGGACATGAGATTACAGGGGAAGTAGTGGAAGTGGGACGCGACGTAGAGTTTATTAAAAAAGGCGATCTTGTTTCTGTACCATTTAACGTAGCGTGCGGCAGATGTAAATTATGTAAAGAGCAGAAAACTCATATATGCTTGAACGTAAACCCTGAGCGACCGGGCGGCGCTTATGGTTATGTAGACATGGGCGGCTGGGTAGGCGGTCAATCTGAATATGTTATGGTTCCTTATGCAGACTTTCAGCTGCTCGCCTTCCCGGATAAAGAACAGGCGATGGAAAAAATCATGGACCTGACCATGCTTTCAGATATTTTCCCAACCGGCTTTCACGGAGCCGCTTCTGCAGGTGTACGTCCCGGTTCGACTGTGTATGTCGCCGGTGCAGGACCTGTAGGACTTGCAGCCGCTCACTCAGCACAGCTTCTCGGTGCCTCCGTTGTTATTGTCGGTGACCTTAATGAACAGCGCCTGAAGCAGGCAGAAAGCTTCGGCTGCGAAACTGTAAACTTAACAAAGCATGACAGTCTTGGCGAGCAGATTGAGCAGATCCTCGGTATACCGGAAGTAGACTGCGCCGTTGATGCCGTTGGCTTTGAAGCATCCGGCCACGGGCCCGACGCGAAGGAAGCCCCGGCGACCGTGCTGAACTCGATCATGTCGGTCACCGAAGCCGGCGGGCAGTTGGGTATCCCGGGGCTGTACGTGACAGAGGACCCAGGTGCTTCTGACGATGACGCCAAGCAGGGCTCCCTGAAAATCCGTATCGGCTTAGGCTGGGCAAAGGCCCATACGTTCGTTACCGGACAAACTCCGGTCATGAAATACCACCGCAATTTGCTGAAATTGATTCTAAGCGATAAAGCGCAGATTGCCAAAGCAGTAAATGCCACGCTGATCTCGCTGGATGACGCACCTAAAGGCTACCAGGACTTTGATAAAGGAGCGGCGAAGAAATTCGTTATTGACCCTCACGGCTCTGTCCGGTCTTAAGCAAATAAAAACGAGCAGATACTTTCTGCTCGTTTTTTTATGACATACGGTCCCACGATTCGATCCCTATAGTACCCGTCAGTTTATAAAATTCCTTCCAAAGCTGTACGTGCTTGGGCCCCCAGGCTTCCTCCGCATGCACATGAGGGACGTAATCCAGAGTAATACCCGTATTTGCCATCACATCATCAAATTGAATTTTGGTCCGTTTCATATGGTAGTCACTCGTTACTACCAGGGCAGAATCAAAATTCCGCTCCTGCATAAGTTCTTTTGAATAAACAGCATTTTCATGAGTGCTGACTGCCTGATTTTCCATAATAATTGATTCTTCAGGTATTCCTGCCCGCACAGCCAGATTTTCATTAAAGCTGCCATCTTCTCCATTGGTTAAGATCACTTTATCCGCATAGCCTTTTTCTATTAAATCAGCTACTGTGTATAAACGTTCAAAATCACCGCTGAGAGCAATAATAACGTCTGCATTCTTCGGTTCATCCTGGTGAGTCAAAAGGGATGCTACGGTTTTTTGCGGAAGTGCAAAAAATGATGCATTGATTAGTAAAGCTGCCCCTATAACAAAAAGCAGACTGCAAAAGATCGTTTTCATGCCTTGTTCCTCCGCCTCTAATGAAAGCTACGGGTATATTGTATCAGAAAGATTGCTCTTCTTAACAGCTATTTCTGAACGGCGGACCTATCAGTACAGAGAATTATTTAAGCAAAACCAATCTTTTTCCAGCTTCTCTACACAAAAAACCTGCTGAGCCAGCAGGTTTTTTTCGTCGTTGGTCTTTTAGAGTTTTTTTACGAAGAACGCAGAGCTTCAAAAGCATTAATACGCGATTCTACTGTCGCGTAAATGTTGCCAGCTTCTAAAGGAGAGACGTCGAATTTTTTACTGGCCAGAATTTCTACATGTTCGTCATTCTTAGCTTCGTCGAACCGCTCCCCCCGCTCTGCCAATGCTTCATACTCATCTCGCATGTAGCGGAATATCGAACTCTGCTGTTCCGGGAGCGAATTTAAAAATTCTTCTACGTCTGCATTTCTTTCAACCATTCTATTGGCCTCCTTGATAGCTGATGCCACCCGTTACTGCTAATAGGTTCTTCCCACGGTTCACCCAAGCATAACGAATGGTTCATTGTTATATAACTGGTTGATGGGTTTAGTATAACAAATATTACAGACTATTGGGAACAAAAAGCTTATACTTTATACATTATTACGTATTTTGCGATCAAGCAACTTTCTTTCCCTTTAGTCATTTTTATACCTTTGTAGAAAAACGTTGCTGTAGACTCAATGGCAGCTTTCCTGCTACTCTATAGATCGATCAATTGCGCAAGGAGACCGGTCATATGAATGATGAACGTATTCGTAATTTAAAACGCGGAGAGCGGGGAGCTATCATCAGCATCTTCGCTTATTTATTTCTCTCTGCTTTAAAGCTCACTGTCGGCCAGCTGGCTAATTCTGCGGCCCTGCGCGCCGACGGTTTAAATAATTTAACAGACACTATCGCTTCGATCGCTGTTTTGTTCGGCCTCCGCTATTCCCAGAAGCCGCCGGACGCTGACCATCCTTACGGCCACTGGAAAGCAGAAATGGTGGCTTCTTTGTTTACTTCTTTTATTATGCTTGCTGTCGGTCTTCAGGTATTTGTGAGCGCGGTGCAGTCTATTCTCGCCGGACCGTCCGAGCCGCCCGGCTTAATTTCTGCATTTGTCGGCGCTTTTGCCGCCGTCTGTATGTTTGGTGTGTACACCTACAACAAAAATTTATCCAAAAAAATTAACAGTCCCTCTATTATGGCTGCAGCTAAGGATAATTGGAGCGATGCCATGGTGAGTATCGGCACAGTTATTGGCATTATTGGTGCTCAGTTTCAGCTGTATTGGCTCGATCCACTGACAGCTGCTCTTGTGGGCTTATTAATTATTAAAACAGGCTGGGATGTTTTCCGTGGCGCAGCCCTGCAGCTCACCGACGGGTTCGATGAAAATAAAATTGAAGATTACCGGGAAACAATTTCCAAGCTGTACGACGTGCAGAAAGTCCGGAATATTAAAGCAAGAAATTACGGGAACAACACCGTGGTGGATATTACCATTCTTGTGGATCCTTCACTCGATATCCAGGAAGCACACAACACAGCTACAAAAGTCGAATACGCTCTAATCGAGCAGCACGGTGTACATGACGTCCACGTGCACGTAGAACCGGAAAACGCCGAGCACTGAACACTGCTCCTTTCAGGAGATCCGGCCCATCTCGATTTCTGGTTCTATTATTGATGAAAATGGGTATAGTTAAAAGCACTTGGCTAACATCGTTCAATTTTGAAGCCAGGAAGCCGAAATAAGAAATGGTACTGAACTTTTATAAGCTGCTATTTTATGATCGTTTTGAAACCATTAAGTTACAGGTGGTGATCAACAACAATGATAAATACACGATTCTCTGTCGCTGTTCATATTCTTTCGCTGCTTGCAAGTGAGCCGGAGCGAAGACTAAGCTCCAGTTACATGGCAGCGAGTGTCAATACAAACCCTGTCGTTATCCGCAGGATCTCAGGTATGCTAAAGCAGGCAGGCCTGCTGCAGACGAAGGCCGGCATCTCCGGTGCTTTAATCACCAAAGCGCCGGAAGATATTACGCTCCTTGATATTTACCGGGCGGTTCAGCAGGAGGACCTGCTGTTTTCCACCCACAGCAGCCCAAACCCTGACTGTCCTGTCGGTCGAAATATTCAAAGCACTCTCAACGAATCCTTTAAGCGGGCACAGAATGCTATGGAAGCCGAGCTGGAAAAGCAGAGCCTGGCGGACGTAACTGCCCATCTCTTTGTATAAAGCTTTTCTACTCGTATATGCCAGCTGTAAAAACTATAAACAAAGGTGTGATAAAGGTATGAAAGCAGGCATTATCGGAGCGTCCGGAAAAGCGGGCAGACATATTTTAAAAGAAGCAGAAGCCCGGGGCATAGAGACGACAGCCATCGTCCGGGACGCTTCGAAGCTTCCTGAGAGCAGCATGCATATAAAAGAAAAAGACCTTTTTTCTTTAACTGCTTCAGATGTATCAGACTTTGACGTGGTGGTGAATGCGTTTGGAGCCGGACTGGGGGAAGAAGAAGCACATGTAGAAGCCGGGCGGCACCTGATTTCTATTATTCAGGAAGTTGCAGCTCCCCGTCTCATCGTTGTGGGCGGCGCCGGCAGCCTGTTTACCGATAACGGAAAAACCACCCGCGTCGTGGAAACGCCGGAATTTCCCGAAGCGGTAAAGCCCACCGCTAACGGGCAGAGCCGGAATTTACAGGACCTTCAGCAGACAACCGGCATACGGTGGACATTTATCAGTCCGGCTGTAAATTTTGATGCAGAGGGCAAACGCACCGGATCTTATTCCACCTCCCATGACGTACTGCCGCTTAACAGCAATCAGGAAAGCTATATCAGCTATGCGGATTACGCGGTGGCAGTTGTCGATGAAATGGAAACAGCGGCTCATGAACACCAGCGCTTCGCTGTCGTTGGCGAACGCGCATAAAGCCCAAATCCGCCTTTTTTGGCGGATTTTTGTATTACAGTCGCAGAAAAACAATCCCTATAAGAACCACTGCAAGGATTACTGCCTGATACCTGGTAATGCGCTCCTGCAGATAAAGCATGGAAAGCACCGCTACTAAAAGCGCGTGAGCTGCAAACAGAGGAGAAATAATACTTGCCGGTCCTTCCCGAAGAGCGGCAGCATATAGCTGCATCCCTCCGAACGAAAAGACCCCCGTAACCAGCCCCCACCTAAAGGCCTTTTTCCTATGTATATGAGCAGTGGCACGGGCTTGCTGCTTCTTTTCCCGGCGCCATCCGTATAACGAATACAGCATGCCAAACAGATAGCCTGTAAACAATACCGGCGTATTCTCAAGTCCGGCCTCTTCTGTTATTTTCAGCCCTCCATTCCGGAAAAACATAAATAATGTGGCTGTTAAAATAAAGCCATACCATATGCCGCTTTTTATCGAGAAGTCCTCCTTCGGATCCAACGGAAGCACAGCAATAGCTGCCATAATTAAACCAATGCCCGCATACTGCACTGCTCCAATCTGCTCCCCGTATACCAGCACACCCAGGAGAACAATCAGCAGAATGTTTGTATTTACCAGCGGAGAGGAAAGACTCGCTGGCCCAACGTTTAAAGCTTTCATGTATAGAAGGTTTCCGAACGTGGACCCCGCCCCCACCATTATCCCGCTAAAAAGCACTGCGAGGTTCATATGCAAGGATTCCTCCATTAAAGCATATACCAGAAAACCGAAGCTCCCGCTAGCGTAGAGCCCTGTCAAAAAAGGCGTTAACGGCAGCTGCCAAAAAGAATTAACCTTCATGAAAAAAGAAGAAAAACCAAACACCACGGCGCTTAACAGCGCTAAAATAAACCACATGGCCCGCACTCCCACTTGTTCTTATGTACTAAGAAGCCGCACAGGCAGCTTCTTTTTATAAAAGATAAAACACATGACCGTACTTATCCACTCTGGAATTTGTACCATCAAAATAGACAGTCCCCTTCTCCGGTTCGAAAGGGTCCTTTGTTTCAAAATTCACTTTAAAATATGGAGAGCCGTCTATTGGTTCATAATGCTCACACGTATACGTCAGCGTAATTTCATCATTCACCTGAATGCGGTCACTACCGGCGATCCCGGAATCAAAAACTACTTTTAGTGTCATATCTTGCTCTCCCTCCTATTTAGCCTCTTCGGCTATTCTCTTTACGGTCCTTCAAATATATTCCCTGCTCTTCCTTTCTTTATACATAATGATTGCTAAAAGCAAGGAATTGTATTATTTTTAAGCGGAGAAAGGGGAATTCCTATGAGCATCCGTCAGGCTGAAGAAGCAGATATTCACGCAATTACCGAGATATATAATGACGCAATCATAAACACGACCGCTGTCTACGATTACCATCCCTATTCGGCAGAAAACCGGCTGGAATGGCTACGGTCAAAAAAGCAAAACGGCCTTCCTGTTTTTGTTTATGAGCAGAATGGAAAGGTCCAGGGGTATGCTGCTTACGGGCCGTTCCGTCCCTGGGCAGCTTTCAAATACTCCATTGAGCATTCAGTGTATGTTCACCCCGGCGCCCGCGGTGCCGGGATCGGCCGTGCCCTGCTCCGTGCCTTAATCGACCAGGCGGAACGGGAAGGCTTCGCCACTATGATCGCCGGCATAGACTCTTCCAACCCGGGAAGCATCTATCTGCACGAAACGGAGGATTTTGAATACGTGGGCACGGTAAAAAAAGCCGGGTACAAGTTTGAACGATGGCTTGATCTTGTTTTTTACCAGCGAGCCCTCTCCGGCCCAGAGACGCCCGAAGAACACTAACAGCTGCCTCTCCCTATCCGGGAGAAGCAGCTTTTTACGGACTATTTTTTCGTTTGTTCTGCAGGAAACCGTTTTGGTTTTCCCTGTGTGGTAAGCAGCACCCCGGCTATCACAATCAGGGCCCCAATCATCTTAGCCGGTGTTAATGTTTCTCCAAGCCAGAGCACCGCCCCCGCCATCGTAACGACGGGAAGAAAATTCAGGAAAACTGAAGCTTTTGAGGCACCAAGCTGGTCTACTGCCCGGTTATAAAACAATAGAGCGATGAAACCTGGAAAAAGCCCCAGATAAGCAAGGCTTGGCAGTTGTTCGCTTAAGGTGAAGGAAGGCACACCGAGAAGGAGCCACTCTGCCGTAATAAAAGGAAGTAATAATATAATGGAGGCTCCTGTCATTACGAGCAGTACACCGTAGGGAGGAAACAGATGCATATAACGTTTAACAGCGATGGAATAAATGGACCAGCAGGCCACCGCCCCTACCATAATACCGTCGCCGGCATTCCAGTTCATTTCTGCTACGGCAAACAGTTTCCCATTCATTACTACCCACAGCGCCCCCACGATGGATAGTACGACACCAATCCATTGAATATAGCGCAGCCTCTCTTTTAAAATATATGTACTTAATAAAACGGTTACTGCTGGAATTACTGTTTCCAGTACAGAAACATTAGTCGATGAAGTAAATTGGAGTGCCCCATAAATGAATGTATTAAAAAACGTGACTCCTGTAGCTGTTAAAATAATAAGAGGCAGCCTATGCTTCCAAAATAAGTTCCTTGCCTTCCAGGCGCTTTTCCATCCCAGGGGTATGATGCACAAAAAAGCAATAATCAGCCTGAAAAAAGCTATCGTAAAAGGAGGAAGATCATTGATAGCCTTTCCTACCAAAATATTTCCAGAATAAAAAAACACTACCATAATAAGCATAATATACGCAGCCATACTGACCGTCCACCTCTTTCTCCTGGAATATTACGGTCATTTCCCGGGAAATTTTGAGATTTCCATACAATCTCCCGCAACTTCCAACACTTTTTTCTTCTTTTACAAGTTTTCATAATAATTATACATTTTTATAGACTATTAAAGCATACAGGAGTAACGACGTGTGTTACAATGCCCGAAGAGCATACAATGGAGAGGAGAAATCAGAGTGAGCAAAAAATGGATTCTGAGTACAGGCCTCGCCCTGTCGGTAGCAATTGTTGGTGCCTGCAGTAACGGCGACGGCGGGGAGAATTCCTCTGATAACAATAACGGAAACGAAGAACAGCAGTCAGAGGAAAACTCCAATAACAACGAAGAAAATAACCAGCAGGAAGAATCAGATGAAGGATCCTCTGAAGAACAGGCCTCCGGTGAAGAACAAGCAGAAGATTTACCTGAACCGGATTTAAGCGATGTACCTGACACAGTCGCTACCGTGAATGGAGAAGAAATTACCAAAGACGAATTTGAACCAATTTTCACTACTAACTATGAGCAGTATGCTCCTCAAGCTGCCGCCTCTGGTGACCAGAGTAATGAAGAACTTCAGGCAAATCTAAAAGAACAAACGGCTGAATCCCTTATTAACCAGGAGCTTTTAGTACAGGAAGCTGAAGAAGGGGATTATGAGGTTAATGAAGAAGACGTAGATGAGCAGGTAAGCTCTCTCAGAGAACAGTTTGAATCTGATGAAGAATACCAGCAGGCTCTTGAAGAACAGGGCTACACAGAAGAAGAACTGCGCGAGGAAGCACGAACTTCCCTGCAGATACAGGCTCTCCTGGACGAAGAGCTTGAAGATGTAGAAGTCTCTGACGAAGAAGTCGAAGAATTATACGATCAGGTTTCGCAAGGCCAGGGAGAAGAAGCAGGCTCTCTTGAGGACCTTCGTCCACAGCTTGAACAACAGCTTGAATCACAGAAACAGCAGCAGCAGCAGCAGGAATATACTGAGCAGCTGCGTGAAGATGCAGACATCGAAAATAACGTAGCTTCTGAATCAGAAGGAAACAGCGATTCTGAAGAATAACTTGTATAAAAAAACGGCGCAGCCTCTGATTAAGAGGCTGCGCTGTTTTTAATATTTGTTTAGAAAGAAACGTAGGAACGCGGGTTAGCAGCGTTTGATTTTGCCCCGTTCCAGGCACCTTCATGTACTTCAAAATGCAGGTGTCTGCCCGTACTCCGGCCGGTGTTACCCATCACACCGATACTTTCTCCCTGAGATACTGCTTCCCCGTTTGATACGTTAATGGACCTTAAATGAGCGTACAGGGTATTGTACGTTTGTCCGTTAACAGTGTGCTCTAGAATAATTGTATTACCGTAGCCATTCATAGTGCCGGCATAGGTTACTGTTCCGGAAGCAGAAGCAGAAATGCTTGAACTGCCGCCGTACCCAATATCGATTCCATTATGGGATCCGCTTCCACGCTGGCCGTATTCAGACGTTACTGGCCCGGAAGCCGGAAGGGCAAATCCAGAGCTGCTATATGTAGACTCTGCGGCTACTGCTGTATCCTCTGAGGAATCTGAGCTGCTTTTCGAGGAGACCGAATCTCCTAAGTTCATTTCCCCAAACGTTTCCGGCCCGGCAACTCCATCTACGGAGATGCTTTGCGCTGCCTGAAAAGATTCAACACCCTGCTTTGTCAGTGGACCAAAAACACCGTCTACAGGGCCTGCTTCGTAGCCTTTATCATTCAACCATTGCTGCAGGTCCGAAACATCTGAATCCTTCATTCCTGATTTAAGGTTCTGATCCCCGATGGAAGCATCCGCTACTGAAGGCGCGAATAAAATAGCTGCCGCTACTGCCGAGCTCATTACAAATTTTTTCATAAATAGTGCACGTTATGTTTATTAACAGTGTTACTTTCAGGCACGGTTGTGTTTCCTATATGTATAAATTCTGCCCGTTAATAAATTAACGCTGTCACCTCCTAATTTTTTATTTGATATGTTTGCTTACGGCTTAGTATACGTAGCGACTCTCAGCACTACAAGGTCTCACACATTGTTGTTAGAAGACTGTAAACTATTACAATTTTTTGAAATATTACTGCAATGATTGTCATGCAATAATATTCAATATTTTTCCTTTCCCATACTTTTCCTGCATAATTTTCTAGTTATATAAGAAATAGCTCCCGGAGACTTTATTCCCGGGAGCTTTATTCTGGCTATATCTTATTTTTCGCATGCAGGAGATCTTTCACCTGTTCCACCAGGTCTTCAGCATCCTGGGGGTTGTGAACGACATCCGTCTTATCCATATCTACAATTAGTGTATCGCTCGCGCTATAGTAATTTTCCAGCCAGTCGTCGTAGCCTTCCCAGAGCTTCCGGTAGTATTCCACCAGTTCCTCGTCCTGTTCGAAATCCCGCCCGCGTTCGAAAATCCGGTCCATTACTGTTTCGAAGGAGCCACGCAGATAAACGTTAAGATCCGGTGCCTTTTTGTAAGGAAGCCCTTCAATTTCTTTCATCATTTCTTCGAGCAGGCCTTCGTAAATGGAAAACTCCATATCGTTAATATTTCCGAGATCACGATTAATTTTTGTGAAATACCAATCTTCATAAATGCTCCGATCTAAAATAGCATCGTCATCCTTGTAAGCCTGTTTGATCGATTGGAACCTTGTCCGGAGAAAATAGAGCTGAAGCAAAAATGGATACCTTTTTTCATTAATTTCTTTTTGATCTGCCTGATAAAACAAGGGAAGAATCGGGTTTTCTGATACATGCTCATAGTACACTTTCGAATCCAAGCCTTCCCCAAGTATTTGCGCGACGCTCGTTTTGCCAATTCCAATCATTCCACTTACTACAATCACCAAAAATAACCCCTCAATCTAATTATGGATTTGCACACATTGCATTATTATAATATATTTCCCTGCACAGTTGCGACCATTTAAATTTTCCATTCTTCATTCAGAAGACTGTAAACTACAATATCCACGTATTGATCATGCAGCCAGTGTTCCTGCCGCAGTATCCCTTCCTGCTTAAAACCCAGTCTCTCTGGCACCGCCTTGCTTTTTTCGTTAGCCGCGGCAACTTTAATAACGATTTTATTTAAGCCAAGCTGTTCAAAGCCATAAGAAATAAATGCTTTCGCAGCGTCAGTCATAATGCCTTTCCCCTGATAATCCTCTCCCAGCCAGTAGCCAATTTCCCCAAGGCTGTTTTGATGATCCAGACGGTTGAAGCCGGCTACGCCTGCAAGGCTTCCCTGAAAAACGATACCAGCTGAAAAAAGCTTTTGATCCGCCCACCCCTGGCGCACACTATGGATGAACGCTTTTGTGTCCTCTTCTTCATTGGTATGATCGACCCATGGCAGCCACTGTCTTAGATGAGTCCGTGAATTGTCTGTCAGCGCAAAAACAGCCTGCGCATCTGATGGCTCCAGCAGCTTTAAATAGAGATCTTCACGAATACGGTACGTAAACATAAAATGCTCCTCTCTTTTCCCAATATTATTATTACGGATCATTCCCATGCGTTATACTTATAAGGGGGGCGGAAGAGAGCCGGAAGCAATCTCGAAGCCGGGGGCCGCTCTGGTTCGTTTTCAAGCATACTTAAATACATATAACTGATAAATAATGGAGGTGCTTCAACTGTCTGTTCTGCGACGCGCTGGCGTCATTTTCTTTACAGTAATGCTTATATTCGGAATGGGAATGATCTATCAGGCACTGACATGGGAATTGGGGGACAGCGCTCATGAAATACTCCGACTCGGATTTTATCTTTCAGCGCTCATCACCTTAACCCTGGCTGCAGCTCTTACTATCCGTGACCCGCGGATACGGGTTAATACAGTATCTTTACTGGGAGGGTTTCTTATCGGTCTTCTTTTTGCTGTAAACGCGGTGATCGCATTTTATCAGCTTTTTATGTAATAGCCAGGCTTTTAAATCAGCCTGGTCGTTGTTTATTCAGACATCTGCATTTCTTTCACGCGAGCGGTGGTTTCCGCCCGTATTACAGCTCTCCCAATCGCCTCAGCATACGTATAAAAAGAAGAAAGACGGTTGCCTCTATTTGCACTGCGCAAGTCTTCATTAGCGAAAAAAGCACGTCGCTGGGCTGAACTGATCTCAAGCTGTACTCCCTGCATTCTTGCATTTTTATTACATATATTGTTTTCGTACTTTCCTTCTATAGCAGATGGGGGATCAAAATCCACATTAAAACCGGCAGCAGCCAGCCCTGTACCTATAAGGTCTGCCGTAGACGTATCCAGTCCTCCTATATAGGTTTTTTTCTCCTCTCCCCGGTATCCATGAAGAGTAACTGTAAATAAAGCTTCAGCAGCTAATAAGAGGGCTCTTGGTTCATCAAAACGTGTGGATCTGATATGCAGACTTCTGTTACCGGTACGTTTTTTGGCACGAAAATCATAAGCGGAAAAGTGACAGCTGTGGTGAAGTTCTTCGACCAGTTCACTTGTTCCTGCTTCAATAGCTCCCCCATGCGGAGCCAGAGCTGCCAGGGCTTTACGGCGACCCTGAAGTACACGTATTTCATAATCACGACCTTCTAATTCTACAGCGTTTAATTCAGCATAATCAGCGTACTTCTTTTTCCTCACTTAAACCTCACCACCGCTTCTTTAACAGTAACCGTTCTTTTGCTGGAACGAGTATAGTTTACCCTATTCCGCCAATTTTTAAAATAAGGAGTATCTTTATCCAGCACGTCTTTTGTTAAAAGCCGCCTGAATACAAAAAGCCAGCCCGGCATTTCGGACTGGCGTTGTCATTTAATTAAATGGAGCTTCCTACCGGATTCGAACCGGTGACCTCATCCTTACCATGGATGCGCTCTACCTGCTGAGCTAAGGAAGCAGATAAAATAAAACGTTTCAGCTATGTAAGCTTATGTATGACTTATTTAGACACAAATACTATTGTAAAGGGCTTTGAAGACATAGTCAACCTCAATTATTAAATCATTTCATATAATAAAAGCCTTCCTCTCAAGTAAGAGAAAAAGGCTTTAGTGCCCGGCAGCGATCTACTTTCACGGGGGGAGAACCCCCGGCTATCATCAACGCTGAAGAGCTTAACTTCCGTGTTCG